>DASYMV010000001.1:0-3874 GCA_036008865.1 Pseudonocardiaceae bacterium
GGCATGGAGAGCCACTCGGTGAGTGCACGGCAGGCAGCACGGATGCGGGAGCGGCTCGAGACCATCGGCCGCGCGTGCGGTCTGGACGGCAACCTGACGATCACCGGGTATCTGCCGGACACCGAGGTGTCACGGCTGTTCACCGCGGCCGATGTCGCCGCGTTCCCGTTCGCGGAAGGTGTGACGCTGAAGTCCAGCGCCCTGCTGGCCGCGCTCGCCCACGGCGTTCCGACCGTCGCAACGTCCCCCGAAAGCGATGCGCCTGTGAGCGAGGGCCCAGTTCGACGGGTGCCCCCGCGGGACACCGACGCGCTCGTCCGTGCGCTGGGCGACGTGCTCAGCGACACCGCGTACGGCACCAGGTTGCGCGAATCGGGTACCCGGGTCGCAGATGCCCACCGATGGTGCGACATCGCGGCCGCCCACCTCCGGTTGTACGACGAAGTGCTCGCCAGCAGGACCACGTCACTCAGGTAGGGGAGGACGCCCGCATGGCCCTTCTAGGCCGAGCACTGCGCAAACTGCTCGCTCCCACCGTGAACGAATTGATCCAGGAGGCGTTGCTGCACCAGCCGCTCGTCTACGGCGACCGGAACAGGCTGCACGTCGATCCGACGGCCGTCATCAACAACGCGCTGTTCAACTTGTCCTCCGGTGAGGTCTGGATCGGGAAGCACGCGTTCTTCGGGCACAACGTGTGCTTGTTCACCGGCACGCACGAGTTCACCGCCTTCGGGGTGGAGCGGCAGGTCGCGGTGCCCAAATCCGGCCGTGACATCGTCGTCGGCGAAGGCGCGTGGATCTCCAGCAACGCCACTGTCGTCGGCCCGTGCCGCATCGGTGAGCACTCGGTGGTCGGTGTCTGCGCGCTGGTGCTCGAAGACGTGCCCGCCTACACGGTTGTGGCCGGGGTGCCTGCGAAAGCACGCCGGAGCATCCCGTCCCCGGAAGAGGTCGCCGAGCGCGCGACCCGGTCGGACGGTGGCGCGACATGAGCACCACGCCGGAAGGCCGGGTCGACTCGCTCCTGGACCGGATGCGAGCGTTGGAGGACGCGGTGGCCGACCTCGCGAGCCGGCTCACCGGCCTGGAGAGACGACTGGTGTCTGCGAAGGACGGTCGCTTCGCCGCGCTGTATCCGGCGTTCGAGGACCGCTTCCGCGGCTCGGAGAGCGACATCACCGGCAAACTCGCCGTCTACCTGCCCGACGTCGATCGGCTCGCCGCAACGGGCGGAGTGCTCGACATCGGGCCGGGCCGAGGGGAGTGGCTCGGCATGCTGCGCGACCGTGGCGTGCGCGCGTACGGGGTCGATGCCAATGCGGGATTCGTCGCGCGCTGCCGGGCCAAGGGGCTCGACGTCCGGCAGGACGACGCCGTGGCGCATCTGCGCGGGCTGACACCGGGATCACTGGACCTGGTGACCGCGTTCCACGTCATCGAGCACCTCGACATCGAGGAACTGCTCGAGCTCGTGGAGGCCGCCCACCACGCGCTGCGTGCCGGCGGCGCCCTGCTGGTCGAGACGCCCAACCCGACGAACCTCGTCATGGGAGCCTGCGACTTCTACAACGACCCGACGCACCGTTCGCCACTGCCTCCCGCTCTGATCGACCACCTGTTCACCGCGATCGGATTCGCTCCGGTGGAGGTTCGGCACGTCAACCCCCCGCCAGGGGCACCCGAACCCGGGACGGTGTCCGACCCGCTGCACGCCCTGTTGGCCCAACGCCTTCTCGGGCCCCAGGACTACGCCGTGCTGGGATTTCGCCCGGACGAGGGGTGACGCGATGGGGGGACGGATCCTCTACCTCGACAACTTCACCGCTGCCGTGGCCGCCGATCCCTCGAACCGTGCTCGTGGCCTGCCGAGTTCGGCCATCGGATACGGGATCACCGCCTCCCGCGCGATCCAGTGCGGTCTCGCCGATCGCGGCTGGCAGGTGACCCGTCCTCGGATGCCCACCGCCGGCCCGCACCCCGATCGCATGGCGCAGATGCGGTGGGTCGTGGACACCTACGCGGCGGTGCTCGACGAACTCACGTCCCACCCACCCGATCTGATCTTCTGCTTCCACTCCTTCGCAGCGTTCCCGGTCGAGATCCGGCGGATGCTGCTGGATCTCGACCTGTCGGTTCCCGTTGTCGGATACACGCACGGCAGTCATTGGGACGACACCGATTCCTACCGCTTCGAGCGGTATCCGGGCATGGAGCTGGCGGATCTCGCCAACCTGCACGTCCTCGACCGGGTCCTCCTCGTTTCCGACTACATGCACGCGACGCTGCGGCGCTCGATCGGTCGCCTTTCCGACGGGCTGGCCGATGAGGTGCTCTCCAAATCTCGTGTCGTGGGCCTGCCATTGGACGTCACGACGATCGATCAGTACCGCTGTGCCACCCCGTGCGAGCGCACGACCGTGGTGTTCAACCACGCGCCCGTCTCCAGCAAGGACCCTGGCCGGTTCGCTGGGGTGATGACACGAATCATGAAGCGACACGACGTCGACGTGCTCGTCACGCGGTCCTTCACCCCGTCGAGTCCCGGCGGACCGGAGATGTTGGAACTCGCCGCGCACTTCCCTGATCGAGTCCGGTTGGCCGGCGACCTGCCGCTGGCGGACTACTACCGAGGGCTGTGGCAGTCGCAGTTGCAGGTGTCGACGGCACGGCACG
Organism: Pseudonocardiaceae bacterium; assembly: GCA_036008865.1. GTDB lineage: Bacteria > Actinomycetota > Actinomycetes > Mycobacteriales > Pseudonocardiaceae > DASYMV01. The sequence continues at coordinate 2,677 of DASYMV010000001.1, forward strand.
AAAGCCTCGGCATCGCCACGTTGGAAGCCATGTACACCAGAACGTGTTGCGTACTGCCGAAGATCGGCAGTTACCCCGAGATCTGCAGTTATCACCCCGAGGTGCTCTACGAGCCCGCTTCGCCCGGCTCCGACGACGTGGAGCTGGAAGAACGGATCACTCACTTCCTCGACAACCCCGAGACACGGGAGAGGGTGGCGTGCGACCTCGCCCGGTTCGCCACCCGGTATCGCCCCGCCGTCGTCGTTGCCGCCATCGACCGGGTCCTCCGGGAGCTGTGCGCCCCGCCTGGTTGAAGGGGGTGAACAGCACTGAGCCGCGAGTGACGAGGAGATGCCGGGAACCACGGTTCTGCGCCGATCTCGTGTCGTACTCGCTCAGATCCGGCGCGCGGTCCGGAATCCGTTGGCGTGGTGACCGCCGTCGTCGAGCAACGACCTACCTCCCAGATCGCCGGCTGTCGGACCGTTCGCGCACTGCCTGCTGGAGATGAACCGATGGTGGCCGTTGCTGTCCACACCCGGGTAGATGCCGGTGTGGTCGATCTGGTCGCCGTTGGAACCGTCGATCTCGAAGAAGACCAAGTCTCCTGGCTGGAGCCGGTGGTAGTCGATCGCCTTTGCTCGAGGTTGCCGACGACGACCGGGCCCGGTCGTCGTCGGCCATCGCGAACGCGCGCCGGGGCAACAACGGGCCCGGCGAGTTGGTCGCACCGAGTGGGAATCCCGTCCGGTAGCCGTGAACCAGGCGCCACGGTTCCGGCGCGAGGCGTACCCACGCTCGGCCAGTCACCCGTGGCCGTGGTGAACCGCGGGTCGCTGAAGGTGCGTGTCGGCCCGGTCAGGACCACGGTTCGCGCGCCGTCGGTGAAGGTGCGACGGTGTTGCCGCCGCTGTCCCGCACGACCGTCCGACCGGGATTTGCCAGTCGCTCGAACCGGTGCGGTGCCGACACGGGCGCAGATGGTGACGAAGCCGGCATCGGCATGAGGACCGCAGGTGCGGCAGTTCGATCCTGGCCGGAGGCGACGAGCACCACGGCGGCTGCGGACACGGCCACGGCGATGACGAGGACCGCGACGCGGACCGGACGCGGCCAGGTCGTGCGACGTCCGCGGCGTCAGGGGTGAACACGCGCATCGACCGTCAGATCGTTGGCACGAGCCCGACCAGCACGCCGCTGATGAGCACGCTGTAGC
>DASYMV010000002.1:0-5378 GCA_036008865.1 Pseudonocardiaceae bacterium
CGCGTCCACCGCCGCGTCGTTGCCGCGAACGCCGTCGCGTGCCCAGTACACGAGCCACGTCCGCGTGCCGTCGCGGTCCACCAGTGCGATGCCGTCACGCAGGTTCAGCACCAACCCGCCGCCGGTCCGCGGCTTCGCGGCGCCGACGTGCTGCGGCACCGCCAGCACGGCGTCGTCGTCCCGCGCCGGAGCGTAGCGGTGGACCTCGCTGGCGAGGATGTCCACCCACAGCAAGGTCGAGCTGCCCACATCCCATGTCGGCCCCTCACCGAGGGAGGCTTCGATGCGCACCGCTACCTCGACAGACATCGCACCAGCTTATTCAGGGTCTTCCCGGACCCACGCGGTGGTTCTGCGACGTAGCCTGGTGTCGTGGACCCAGTCGTCGTCGCGAAGCCGCCGAAGTCTCCGGCCAAGCGGGTCGTCCCGCCCAAGCCGGTGCTGTCGGCCGTGGTCGTGCTGGGGTTCGTCGGGATGCTGTACGTCGTGGAGGCCTTCGACACGCTCGTCGGCCACTCGCTCGACAACGACGGCGTCATCCCGCGCGACTTCACCCAGTGGGACAACCTGCTCTGGTACCCCATGCTGCACGGAGGCTGGGGTCACCTGACGGGCAACGCAGGTCCGTTGCTCGTGCTCGCCTACCTGGCGATGTCGGGTGGCATCAAACAGTTCCTGCAGGTCACCGCGGTGATCTGGCTGACCGGTGGACTGGGTGTCTGGCTCATCGGCAGCGACGGCGTGCACATCGGCGCCTCGGGGCTGGTCTTCGGCTACCTGGCGTTCCTGCTCGTGCGGGGCATCTTCGCGCGCAGCGTGCTGCAGATACTGATCGCCGTCGTGGTGTTCGCCCTCTACGGCTGGGCGCTGTGGGGTGTGCTGCCCGGCCAGCCCGGCATCTCGTGGGAGGGCCACCTCTTCGGCGCCCTCGGCGGCGTCCTCGCCGCTTGGGGTGTGGCGAGGGACGCACGCAAGGTGAAGGCCAAGCCGGCGCTGCCGGGTAACCTCGCTGTGTGACTGGCGCCGCGAACGCCCCCATCGGCATCTTCGACTCCGGAGTGGGTGGCCTCACCGTCGCACGGGCGATCATGGACCAGCTCCCGGCGGAGCGCATCCGCTACGTCGGGGACACCGCCAACGCGCCCTACGGCCCCCGGCCCATCGCCGATGTCCGGCAACGCACGCTGGAGCTCACGGACAAACTCGTCGCCGACGGCGTGAAGATGATCGTCATCGCCTGCAACACCGCTTCGGCGGCCTGCCTGCGCGATGCCCGAGAGCGCTACGACGTCCCGGTCGTCGAGGTCATCCTGCCCGCGGTGCGCCGCGCGGTGGCGACCACCAGGACTGGACGGATCGGCGTCATCGGCACGCAGGGCACCATCAACTCGGGCGCCTACCAGGACTCGTTCGCCGCGGCGCGCGACGTGCGGGTCAGTGCTGCGGCGTGTCCGAGGTTCGTGGACTTCGTCGAGCGCGGCATCACCTCCGGCCGCCAGGTGCTCGGGCTCGCGCAGGGCTACCTCGAGCCGTTGCAGCGGGCGGAGGTCGACACCCTGGTGCTCGGCTGCACGCACTACCCGTTGCTGACCGGCGTCCTGCAGATCGTGATGGGGGATCAGGTGACCTTGGTGTCCAGCGCGGAGGAGACCGCGAAGGACGTGGTCCGGGTGCTCACCGAGCAGGACCTCTTCGCCGAGCCGGGCGAGGAGGACCTGCGGTTCACCTGCACGGGCCCCGTCGAGCCGTTCACCAGGCTCGCCAAGCGCTTTCTCCCGGCCCTCGGCACGGCCTCCTTCCACTCGCGGGATTGATCATGACAGGCTCGGCGTCGTGCGGTTGACCGTCCTCGGCTGCTCCGGCAGCGTGCCCGGACCGGATGCTCCCGCTTCCGGCTACCTGCTGGAAGCCGACGGGTTCGTGCTGGTCGTCGACCTGGGCAACGGGGTGCTGGCGGCGTTGCAGGCCCAGCAAGACCCGTTCGCGGTCGGCGCGTTGCTGCTGTCCCACCTGCACCCGGACCACTGCGTCGACATGACCGCGTTGACGGTTCTGCGGCGCTACCACCCCGACCCGCCGTACGACCCGACCGCGCACAGGCTGCCGGTGCACGCTCCCGCGCAGGCGCCCACCAGGTTCGCCGCGGCGTACGCACCCAGTGCGGAAGAGCTGGCCGAGACGGACCTGTCCGACGTGTTCGACTTCCGCCCGATCACCGAAGCGACCTTCCACATCGGACCCTTCGAGGTCACGGCGGCGCGGGTGGCACATCCGTGCGAGGCCTACGGCTTCCGCATCTCCGCGGACGGCGTGTCGCTGGCCTACACGGGTGACACCGGCCCGTGCGAGTCGTTGCACGCGCTGGCGGACGGCGTGGACGTGCTGCTCGCCGAGGCGAGCTGGACCCATGCCGAGGACCGGCCGGTCGACCTGCACATGTCCGGCAGACAGGCCGGCGAAGTGGCGGCGAGGGCGGCCGTCGGCCGCTTGCTCCTGACCCACGTGCCGCCGTGGACGGATCGCGACTCCGTGCTGAGCGAGGCGCGCGCGGTGTTCACCGGACCGGTTGAACTCGTGCGGCAGGGGCAGCACCACCGGATTGGCTGACGAGCCGTCGGGGTATCCCGGCGTCCCCGACCGTCCTGATCTCTGGAGAACGCATGGCTTCCGACGTCGTCGAGCTGATCATGGGTGACCACCGCCGCTTCGAGGAACTCTTCCGCGGCCTGCGCGACCGCAATTCCGACCGTTCGGCTCTGCTCGATGAGCTCGCCACGCTGCTGGTCGCTCACGGCGAAGCCGAGGAGTCGAAGGTCTACCCGCAGTTGAAGCGCTACAAGAGGATCAACGACGACGAGGTCGATCACGGCTTCGAGGAGCACGCCGAGCTCAACCAGGCGCTGCTGGCGCTGATGGAGGTCTCCGACACCGGGTCCGACGAGTGGGAGGACAAGCTGGAGCAACTCGTCGAGACGGCCAACCACCACGTCGACGAGGAGGAGCGGACGATCCTCAACGACGCGCGTGAGCACGTGTCCGACGACCGACGAGCAGAGCTCGGAGAGGACTTCCTGAAGGCGCGCGAGGAGCGGCTCCAGGCGGGCTGCGGCGACATCGAGCACGTGCGCGAGTTGGTGGAGGCCACGAAGGACCTCGTCGACTAGTTTCTCCGGCGTGGAAGTACGCCGGGTGGGTCAGCACAGCTTCGTGGGCACGAACGACCGCGGTGCCGAGGTCCGCATCGGCCGCCAGGGGCAGCAGGGCTCCTTCACGCCCGTGGAGCTGCTCCTCGCGGCGGCTGCGGGCTGCGTGGCGGTGACGGCGGAATCCCTGATCACCCGCCGGATCGGCGAGGAGGCCGAACTCCTGGCATTCGCCGACGACGTGCGGCCGGAGAACGCGCACGAGCTCGAATCCGTTCCCGTTCGACTCGACTTCGACCCGTCCACACTGGACGATGAGCAGCGGGAAGCGCTCGAGAAGGCGGTCCGGCGCGCCGTCGACCAGCTGTGCACCGTGACTCGGACCTTGAAGCGGGCTACCGCGACGCCGCTGGAACTGCCGTCCTGATCACCGGCCGACGCCGTCGTACACGGCCGCCGAGCCGCTGTGACCGATGCGGACGGTCTGCACCGTCGCGCCGATCGCGGTGACGACCACCACCAGGGAGACCAGCGTCGCGATGCGCCGCCACGTCGTGGGAATCGTGCTGGTGACGGTGGTGGTGTTCACCGTCGCACCGGTCGGCTCCGGCTCCGCCGCGCGCTCGCGGTCCGCCAGCCTGCCCGCGACCATCAGCACGACGACCGCGACACCGAAGCCCAACGCGTAGGGGAGCAGTTCGTCGCCGAGGGCGGCGTGCCGCTGGATCAACGGGTTCTGCAGCGACGCCAACCTGTCGTTGAGCTGTTCACCAGCCTGCTGGGCGAGCGGCACCGAGCCCACCGCGGCGGCGGTGAGGGCCAGGACCGGCCAGCCGTAGCGCTGTCGCCAGCGCGGGCGCACCGCGACCGCGATCGCGCACACCGCGGACAAGGGGAGCAGCACGACCACGGCATGCACCAACAGGGGGTGTGCCGGTACCCCGTAGATCGTCACCAGTCCGTCTGCGAGTGCCATGCCTCTCCCTACGCCGGTGGCCCGTCCGGGGTTCAACGCGCATGCACTTTAGGCTAGCGGCGTGGTGAGGACCGATGGCAGGAACGACGACGAGCTGCGCGACATCAAAATCACGCGCGGATTCCAGCAGTGGCCGGCGGGTTCGGTGCTGGTCGAGTTCGGCAACACCCGCGTGCTGTGCGCGGCGAGCGTGACCGAGGGTGTGCCCAGGTGGCGCGCGGGCTCGGGGCTCGGCTGGGTGACGGCGGAGTACGCGATGCTGCCCTCGGCCACGCACACCCGAAGTGACCGGGAGTCCGTGAAGGGGCGCATCGGCGGCCGTACCCATGAGATCAGCAGGTTGGTCGGCCGTTCGCTGCGTGCCTGCATCGACCTCGCGGCGCTGGGCGAGAACACCATCGTCATCGACTGCGACGTGATCCAGGCCGACGGTGGTACTCGAACCGCGGCGATCACCGGCGCGTACGTGGCGCTCGCCGACGCAGTGACCTACCTCGGTGCCGCCGGGCGTCTCGCGGATCCGCAGCCGTTGTCCTGCGCGGTGTCCGCGGTGAGTGTCGGCGTGGTCGACGGCCGCGTGCGGCTCGACCTGCCCTACGAGGAGGACTCGCGCGCGGAGGTCGACATGAACGTGGTCGCCACCGATGCGGGCACGTTGATCGAGATTCAGGGCACGGGTGAGGGCGCGACGTTCGCGAGGTCCACTTTGGACAAGATGCTCGACCTCGCGCTCGCCGGCTGCGCGGACCTGAACCGCATTCAGACCGAAGCACTCGCGCAGCCGTACCCCGGCGTGCTCCCCGAGCCGAAGGCGAAGAAGGGCAAGTCGTGACGAAGCTGTTGCTGGCCTCCCGCAATGCCAAGAAGCTGGAGGAGTTGCGCCGCATCCTCGTGGCCGAAGGGCTCGGCGGCATCGAGGTTGTCGGCCTCGACGACGTGCCGGCGTTCCCGGAGGCCCCGGAGACCGAGCCGACGTTCGAGGGCAACGCGCTGGCGAAGGCGCGTGACGCCGCGGTGGCCACCGGCCTGCCGTCCGTCGCGGACGACTCGGGCATCTCCGTCGACGCGCTGAACGGAATGCCCGGCGTGCTTTCGGCACGCTGGTCCGGCAGGCACGGCGACGACCAGGCCAACCTCGATCTCGTGCTGGCCCAGCTCGGCGACGTGCCCGACGAGCGGCGCGGTGGAGCGTTCGTGAGCGCCGCGGCGCTCGTCGTGCCGGGCGGCGCGGAGACCGTCGTGCGCGGCGAGTGGCCGGG
>DASYMV010000003.1:0-6067 GCA_036008865.1 Pseudonocardiaceae bacterium
AGAGTCGACACGACCGCCAGGCCGCAGATGGCCTTGGCGAAGGCCCAGCCGGGAGCGTGTTCCGGCCGGTGAGGTCCCGTACGACGACGGGTGGGACGACTTCGGGGACGACGGTTTTGCCGGGGTGCGTGAACCGCGCCACCCGAAGCCGCTCGGACCGATGTCCGGCGCGGGGGAGCGCCCGATCGCGGAAGAACCGCTCACTGCTTCGTTGCCCGATCCGCGCCACTGAAGGAGAGCTGTGACCGATCGAGCGCACTTGGCGTTCGCCCTTGCCCTGCACCGCGTCGCCGCGGCCGATCGCAGTGCGAACGCGTGCTGGTCGCCGTACTCCGTGGCCAGCGCGCTGGGGCTGGCCACCGCAGCCGCCCGCGGCGAGACCCGCGCTGAGTTGGTGAACCTGCTCGGCGAGGGCGCCGCAGACCTCCTGCGGAAGGCGATCGTGTCCGACGACGCGGAGTTCTCCGTCGCGAACACGCTGTGGGTCTGGGACCAGTTGGAGATCAACCCGGACTTCCTCACCGAACTGGGCGGCTGGCCCGGTGGCAAGGTCTGCACGGCACCGTTCGCGGAGGACCCGGAGGCGGCGCGCAAGGAGATCAACGCCGACGTCGCCGAGACGACGCACGACCTCATCCCCGAACTGCTGCCGCAGGGCGCGATCTCGCCGGACGCGGTGGCGAGCGTCGTCAACGCGCTCTACCTGAAGACCGCGTGGATCAGCGACTTCCCGCGCACGGCGACCGAGTCGAAGCCGTTCCACGCACCCGGCCGTGACGTGGACGTCCCCACCATGCACAAGACCGGCAAACTCGGCTACGCCGCGCAGGGCGGCTGGCAGGCCGTGTCGCTCCCCGCGCGCGGCGGCGTGGAGGCCGTGGTCCTGCTACCCGATGGTGATCTCGCCGAGGCCGAGGAAGACCTCGACGCCGACCGGCTCGCCTCACTGCTGGAGGCGACGGAGTTCACGCGGGTCGCGCTGGCCCTGCCGAAGATCGACGTGCGGGTGCGGACGCCGCTCAAGAACTCACTCGTGCGCCTCGGTGTCCGATCGATGTTCACCCGGGATGCGGACCTGAGCGGCCTGAGCCCCGACCCGGAGTTGGTCGTCGACGACGTGCTGCACGAGGCGGTGCTGCGCGTTGACGAGGAGGGCTTCGAGGGAGCCGCCGCCACTGCCGTGACGTTCCGGCTGGTCTCGATGGAGATCGAGACCGAGCCTGTCGAGGTGCGCGTCGACCGGCCGTACCTGCTGCTCGTTCGACACGTCCAGACCGGGGCGATCTACTTCCTCACCCGCATCACTCGTCCCTAGCCGATCACGAAGTACCGCAGCCACACGTAGACGGCGGCGATGGCGACGGTGATCAGCGTGACCACCGAGCCGGTGCGGGTGAATCGCCAGAAGCTGATCGGCGTCCCCGTCCGCTTCGCGATGCCGATCACCACGACGTTGGCGCTCGCACCGACCGCGGTCATGTTGCCGCCGAGGTCGGCTCCGAGCGCCAGCGCCCACCACAGGGCCCCGGAGTGCGCCGGGTCGGGGATGTCGTGGGCCAACTGCAGCACCAGAGGGCTCATGGTGGCCACGTACGGGATGTTGTCGATCACGCCGGACAGCAGCGCGGAGACGACCAGCACCAGCATCACCGCGAGCAGCGCGTGGCCACCGGTCGCCTCGGTCGCGAGCTGGGCGAGCCGCTCGATCACGCCCGTCTTCACCAGCGCGCCCACCATGATGAACAGGCCGACGAAGAACAGCAGCGTCTCCCACTCGACGCTGGCCAGGTAGTCCTTGGGCTCGACGTTCGAGATGAGCACGAGAACACCGGCACCGAGCAGGGCCACCACGGACGGCTCGATGTGGAACACCGAGTGCCCGACGAATCCTGCGAACACCAGCAGCATCACGACGCCGCACTTGAGGAGCAGCCGACGGTCGCGGATGGCCTCGCGCTCGCTCAGCGCCATGACGCTGCTGATCCGCTCGGGCGTCGTGGTGAACGAGCCGCGGAAGAGCCAGGGGAGCAGCAGGGCGAGCACCACCAGCTCGATCGCGATGATCGGGGTCAGGTTCACCAGGAAATCGTTGAACGACAGGCCGGCACGGCTGGCGATGATGATGTTCGGCGGGTCTCCGATCAGTGTGGCCGTGCCACCGATGTTCGACGCGAACACCTCGGCGATCAGGAACGGCACCGCGCTGACCGCGAGACGTTCGCACACCAGCAGGGTCACCGGGGCGATCAGCAGCACGGTCGTCACGTTGTCCAGGAACGCCGACGCGATGGCGGTGATGAGCACCAGCAGGACCATGACGCGCAACGGTGAGCCCTTGGCGCGCTTGACCGCCCAGATGGCCACGTACTCGAAGACGCCGGTCCGTCTCAGAACTCCGACGATGATCATCATGCCGAGCAGCAGGAAGACGACGTCCCAGTCGATGCCGGTCTCACGGGAGTAGAACGCGTCATCGGAGTGGACGACACCGATGGCCATCAGCACGGCCGCGCCGCCCAGGGCGGCGATCAGCCGGTGCACCCGCTCCGTGGCGATCAGGACGTAGGCGATCACGAACACGCCGACCGCGACAACGGTCATGCGGGGCCCCGGAGGTTCAGCGCAGTGCCAGCTCCAGCAGCCGCGATGCCGTGATCACACCGATGATGTCGTCGCCCTCCACGACCGCGACCAGCGGAGAGCGCATTCTCGCCATCAGCGCGGCGACCTCGAGGATCGTGTCGTCCGCGTCCGCCACCGGCAGTTCGGTGGGCTTGTCCGGCAGGAGCGCCCGGACCTTCGTGCCCGCGAGTTGGTCCGCAACCCGGTCCGCCAGCGGCTCGTCGACGACGGCGGCCAGCGCAGGATCGTCCTGCACGTAGGTCGGCACCAGGAACCGGACGACCTGCGACGCGCCGAGCACCGAGTACGGGCGGCCCTTCTCGTCGGTCACCACGAGGCCTGGCAGCCGGTGGGTCGCCAGCAGGCGTGCGGCTTCCAGCGCGTCGGCGTCCAGGTCGGTGACCGGGTACTCCTCGGCCATTGCTCGTGCTCGCACATCCGCAGCTTAGGACCGATCGACTTGGCGTGCTGTGGGTCATCCGCTCCTCCTTCGTTTTGTCGATGCGGTCCACGCGGTCCGCCGGACAGGTCGTCGGGAACCTCCACTCGCGCCCCGCTCGTCACGTTTCGGTCCACTGTCTCGTCCCAGGTGTGAACCACCTGACGAGGGAGCACACGATGCCCAGGATTCCGGTAGTGCGCACGAGGGACGCGAGCTGGCTGGTCCGGCTCACCTACCGCATGGCGCGGCGGCGCTTCGGGGCGGTGCCCGAGCCGTTGACCGTGACCGCCCAGCACCCGCGGCTGATGATGGCCGGAACCGTGCACGAGCTCACGGTGCAGCGGGCCGTTCGCACGGTGCCCAAGGGCCTGGGCGAACTCGTGGTCTACGCGACGGCGGTGAAGCTCGGCTGTTCGTGGTGCGTGGACTTCGGCACCATGCTCCAGAAGCACGAGGGGCTGGACGTCGAGCGGCTGAAGCACGTCCACGACCACGCCGACTCGGATTCGTACTCCGAGCTGGAGAAGCTCGCGCTCGCCTACGCCGACGCGATGACCGACACCCCGACCAGGGTGACCGACGAGCAGGTCGCCGAACTCGACGAGCGATTGGGGCACAAGGGCTTGCTGGAACTGACCTACCTCATCGCGCTGGAGAACCAGCGCGGTCGCTTCAACAGCGCGTTCGGCATCACCGACCAGGGCTTCACCTCCGGTGACGCCTGCCTGATCCCGGCCCCGTGACCTGCCGGTGAGTGGTCGTGGTCGCGAGCACGACCACTCACCGGCCGGAGAAGCGCACGTGGGTGAGCTTGTCCGGGTTCACCACGTCGTACATCGTGATGATCTTCCCGTCGCGGATGGCGAACATGCTCACCCGGCGCGACACGGGAGCGTCGCCTTCGACCTCCGGCAGCACCACGCCCAGGTCGCCGTTGACGATTGCGGGACGGCCTGTCAGGGCGGACACCTGGCCGTATTTGCGCATGAGGCCGATGAGGAAGCGCGCGACCTTGTCGACACCACTGATGACGTGCACCGCGGTGCGGGCCTTGCCACCGCCGTCGCCGATCATCACGACGTCCGGGTGCAGCAGTTGCGCCACGACGTTGACGTCACCGGTCGCGAGCGCGGCGAGGAACTTCTCCAGCATCTCCCGCTGCTCTTCCAGCGCGACGCGAGGCGGCGGATCGGCGTCCGCGGCCGACCGCCGGCCGCGTGAGGCGTGCTGGCGTGCCGTGGCGGCCGAACACCCCAGGGCGTCGGCGATCTCGGAGAACGGCACTCCGAACGCGTCGTGCAGCACGAACGCCACCCGCTGCTCGGGAGAGAGCCGGTCGAGCACCACGAGCGCGGCCATTCGCACACCGTCGTCCTGGACAACGGCGTTCAGCGGATCGTCCTCACCGCTCACGACCAGCGGCTCGGGCAGCCACGGCCCGACGTAGTGCTCCCGCCGCACCGCGGCGGATCGCAGCCGGTCGAGGCAGACCCGCCCCACCACGGTGGTCAGCCACGCCCGCAGGTCGCGGATCTGCGCCCGTGCCGCCTCGGGCAGACCGGTGAGCCGCAACCACGACTCCTGCACGGCGTCCTCGGCGTCCGCCACGCTGCCGGTCAGGCGGTAGGCGGCTCCGACCAGGTGCGGCCGGTGCTCGCTGAAGGCCCTGGCCAAGGTCTGCTCGGCGGCGGTCACGACCGCCAGCTTGCCAGCACTAGACTCGCTCGATGTGGCAGGACTCATCCGGGAAAGCGACATCGCATTGGTGCGTGACCGCAGCCGGATCGATGAGGTGGTCGGCGACCACGTCTCACTGCGGCGGGCTGGTGGCGGAGCGCTGAAGGGCTTGTGCCCTTTCCACGACGAGAAGTCGCCGTCGTTCAACGTCCGGCCCTCGCACGGCACGTTCCACTGCTTCGGCTGCGGTGAGGGCGGCGACGTCATCGCCTTCGTCATGAAGATCGAGCACCTCGGTTTCGTCGAGGCGGTGGAGCGGCTCGCCGACAGAGTCGGCATCCAGCTCACCTACGAAGGCGGCGGCGCGAGCGTTCAACGCGATCGCGGCACGCGCACGCGGCTGATCGAGGCGCACCGCGCGGCCGCCGAGTACTACGCCGAGCAGTTGCGCACCCCGGAGGCGGTCAAGGCGCGGGAGTTCCTCGCCGAGCGCGGTTTCGACGAGGCCGCCGCCCGCCAGTACGGCTGCGGCTTCGCCCCTGCCGGCTGGGACAAGCTCACCAAGCACCTGCTCGGTCGAGGCTTCGAGCTCACCGAACTTCTCAAGGCGCAGCTGACCAAGGAGGGCAGGCAGGGGCCGATCGACCGGTTCCACCGCCGCCTGCTGTGGCCCATCAGGGACCTGGGCGGTGACGTCGTCGGCTTCGGCGCGCGCCGGATCTTCGACGACGACCCCATCCAGGCCAAGTACCTCAACACCAGCGAGAGCCCGATCTACAAGAAGTCCCAGGTGCTCTTCGGGCTGGACATGGCCAAACGGGAGATCGCCAAGCGTCACCAGGCGGTGGTCGTCGAGGGTTACACCGATGTGATGGCCATGCACCTCGCGGGCGTCACCACAGCGGTCGCCTCGTGCGGCACGGCGTTCGGCACCGAGCACATCTCGGTGCTGCGAAGGCTGTTGATCGACGACGACACCTTCCGCGGTGAGGTGATCTTCACCTTCGACGGGGACGCCGCCGGGCAGAAGGCGGCGATCAAGGCGTTCGACGACGAGCAGCGCTTCGCCGCTCAGACCTTCATCGCGGTCGCGCCCGACGGCATGGATCCGTGCGAGCTGCGTCAGGCCAAGGGCGACGTCGCGGTGCGCGACCTGGTGGCCCGCCGCCAGCCGCTGTTCACCTTCGCCATCAAGACTCTGCTGAACGACTACGACCTCGACACGGCCGAGGGCCGGGTCGGTGCGCTGCAGCGCACCGTGCCGCTCGTCGCGCAGATCAAGGACGTGTCCCTGCGCGACGAGTACGCGCGTCAGCTCGCCGGGTG
>DASYMV010000004.1:0-17392 GCA_036008865.1 Pseudonocardiaceae bacterium
CTGGGGCGGCTGAACTGCTGCGACACGGCGATGCACACGGCGACCAACGCGACGGCCGCCCCCGCGATGCGCGGGCCGGTCAGCGGCTGACGCCCGGCGGGCCCGATCCCGGCGCGGTCCACCAGCAAGCTGCTCACGACCTGGCCCGCCACCACCGCGACGGTGAACACCGCCACCCCGAGCACGGCGATGGTGAGGCCCTGCGACGTGACGAGGAACGCGCCGCACATGCCCCCGGCGCACTCCCACCACCGGATTCGTCCACCGCGAAGCGCGGCGCGCAGACGCGCCAACCCGCGCCGACCACCGGGGGTGGGTACGGCGGTCAGCAACAGCAGCAGTCCACCGCCGAAGGAGATCAACGCTGCGAGAAAGCCGTCGTGCAGGCCCTGTGCGAGTTCCCCGTTGATCCGTCCCTGGACGGCCAGTGCGATCCCGCCGATGGCGGGCACCAGAGCACCCAGGACACGGACCCCGGCGTCAGCGGGCTTCACCGGTTACCAGTTCGGACTCCTCGTGATTCACGCTCGTAGCCAACACCGTGCCCGGGACAGCGACCAAAGCGGCTGCTCCCGCGGCCGCCGCGGGGCCTGCGCGGTCGAGCAGCGAGCCCGCGAGAGGAAGCACCAGCGCGGCGCCCGCCGTCGTCGCCGCTGTCATCCATCCGAACGCCAGTCCGACCGTCATCGCGGCGAGCGCGGGGCCGACCAGGTGCGGCAACTCCTGCAGCGACGCCTCAACCGTGAACACCAGTAGATGGGGCACAGTGTCGACCTGTCGGCAGGCTCGGAGCACACCTCCACTTTGCACCGCCGTCCTGACAATTCCTCACCGGACGTCCCCTCCACGATCAGGAGCCGCCTGAATGACCACGACGCTTCCGAACTCCGAGGAGCGGCACGAGGAGCTGATGCAAGAGGTCGGCGGCTTGCTGCTCGACGTCGCCGGTGAGGACTTCCGGCGGGTCGACGTGCTGGTGAAGATGACCGTCGCGGTCCACGACCTCGCGATGACGGTGTACCTGACCGACGGTTCCACCGCGGAGGTGGCACCACCGGAGGGACTGCTCACGGCGTTCGCCGAGTTGCGCGAGGTGGTGCACCGGCTCGGCCGGGGCACCTGGTTCTCCGCCCGAGCAGTTCTCAACGCGCCTGCCCGCATCGACATCACCTACAACCTCGACCACGACCCGCAGTGGCGGCCCGAGATCCCCGCCGTCCACTTCGCCCGCGACCTGGAGGCGTTTCCCCGCGACGAGGTGTTCGTCCCGGACTGGCTGCGGAGCAAGCTGACCGGAGCGGGCGTCGAGGAGCAGCGAGCATGACCGGCCCGCAGCGGTCGCTGACGGCCGAGGAGCAGAACGCCATCCTCGGATCCGTCACCACGTTGCTCGTCCACCGCCTGCCGGGCGACTGGGAGGAGCTGTTGCTGGACCTCCGCGTGATGGGTGGCCACGTCGAGTCGGCGGTCTCGGTGCTGACGGTCTTCGGCCGGTCGATCGACTGGGACCTGCCGGACGAGGCGCTGCCGTTCTTCGCGCAGTTGCGCGCGGGCATGTACGAGCCGGAACGGGGGACGTGGTTCTCGGCGAGGTACCACCTCGTGCACCCGAGCAGGTACTCGATCGCCTACGAGCGCAACGCAGAGCCGGACTGGACGTGCCGGCCCGCGCAGCGCTCGCACCTCGAAGAACTCGGTCTCTTCCCGCGGACCGGCGACGCGATCCCCGAGTGGCTGCGAGAGCGTGCGGACCTGGCGACCTCGACCCTGTCGCGCCTGCACGAGGTGCCGGTGTTCGACGGCACCGACGTGCAGGGAAGGCCGGTGTTCGACCGGCCCCCGGTGCATCCGCAGGACCGCGAGGAGATCCTCGCCTACCTGCAGAACGCGCCGGTGGTGCTGGTCGCGAGCGGCTTCGGGCAGGACGTGTTCGACTCGCAGGCGGCTCCCGACGTGCCGCTGACGTTCCACACCGACGGTACGTACGTGTGGTCCGGTGCCACCCCGTACTACCTGCGCAAGCGCAACGCGCCTCCGATCCCTCAACTGGTCAGGCACATCCGGCGCAACGGCTACGCAGTGCCGCCGGTCGACGACGACACGTCGCGTGACGCGGTAGCGGTGGCCACCGGGCAGGCCGCGCCCTCGCCGCTGCCCGACCACCAGCCACCCGTGATCACCGAACGGGACCGGGCGATCCTGGAGAAGCTGCGGGAACGGCTGGAGCGCTTCGGCGTCGCACCGCACGAGTACGGCATCCTCGAAGCCAAGCCGGACGCCGTGGTCATCGAGCCCGTGCCGGACGGCGACGGCTGGCAGTTCTCGTTCTGGGATTCCGGCCGCGGACCGAGCGGACGGTCCGCGACCTTCCCGAACGTGCTCGCGGCGAGCGAGGCGATGCTCGGCAACCTGCTCCTCTGCCCGAGCAGGGACCTCGTGCGACCGTCCGTGATCGAGGCGCTGCCGGACGAACCACCGATGTCGCTGTTCCAGGGCCGCGAGCAGGTGGAACTTCCGCCGGGTGCCGAGATCGACCGCTTCGGCGACGCGAGCGGCAACCTCGTCTACGCGGCGCGCACGCCGTACGGCAACCGCTCGTTGCCGCCGGACTGGGTGAACCGCGGCTACCACGTCTACCAGGTGCAGCGGCCGATCCCGGCCGTCCGCGGTGTCGCGGTGCCGTGGTTCGGTCAGGTGGGTGGCGGCACGGGGTTCTTCCTCGTCCGTTCCGTGGCCGATCTGCTCGTCGACGGATGTCTGGTGGAGGTTCCGGTGGCCGGCACCGAGCCGCCACCCCCTCAGGACTGATCGGTTTCTCGGGCTGCGGCGGCCGGGTTATGGTCGAGCCCACGCCCGTGGTCGAGCAGTTCGGCCCACCGGGGGAGCGTGTCGATCACGGGAGTCGCGGGGGAAGATGTTGGGTGTGTCCGAGCCGAAGCCGTTGAATCCGACAGAGCAGGACGCCCTCGTCAAGCAGATCGGCTTGACCCTCATGCGGGCTGTCCCCGAGGGCTGGCGTCAGGTGACCGCCGAGTACCGCGCGACGGGCCGGTACTTCGAGCTGGCCGCGGAGGTGCGATCCGTGGACGGATCGGTTCACGGCTGGGCGCCTCCCCAGGACGTCGCAATGCTGTTCGCACGTCTGCGCGCCGGGATGCACCGGGAGGGCAGGGGCAGCTGGTCGAACGCCCGCTACCAGCTCGATCACCCCTCCAGCTACAACCTGGACTTCGACCGGGCGGAGCCGCAGTGGCAGACGCCGCCGCCGCAGCAGGCGTACTTCGACGAGATGCGTTTCTTCCCGCGCACCGAGGACAACGTGCCGGACTGGCTGCGCCGCCGGCTCGGGCCGCCGGCTCCGCCTCCTCAGGGTGCGCAGATCCCACAGGTGCCTCAGGTTCCGCAGACCCCGCCCCACCTCGTCCCGCCGCCTCCTGCGCCATCTCTCGCCGGGCCGTCGCCTGCTGCGCCCCCTCTTGCAGGGCCGCCGCTTGCTGTGCCGCCGCCTGCTGGGCGCAGCTTCCGCACCGCGCGCGTCTTCGACGGCGCCGGGCCAGGTGGTCGTCCCTCGGTCAATCGGCCGCCCGTCCCGGAGGCTGAGCGTCAGCCGTTGCTGGACTACCTCGACCACGCCCCGGTGGCCGTGGCCAACCGGGGCTTCGACGCCGACGTGCTGCACCCGGACCTGCCGTCAGTCGTGCCGGTCGCCTTCCAGACCGACGGGCACTGGATCTGGCCCGCCGCGGTCGGCTATTACCTGCGCAGCTACGGCGTTCCGCCGGAGGCCGAGCTGGTCGAGCGGGCACGCGCCGCAGGTTTCCGGTCGCCTGAGGTGTCCGAGGAGTTGAGGGTCGCCGCTGCGGCGAACCTCGGTGCGCCGCCTGCTCCTCAGGGCACACCGCTGCCGCAGCCCCCGGTCGTCGAGACACCGGAACCCGCCGAGCCCGAGGTACCCGAGGAGGCCGAGGTCGCCGACCACGCCCCGGATCAGCTCGAGGACGAGGTGGTCGGCCACGGGCCGGCGGAGCAGGAGCACGTCCACGAGCCCGAGGACGCCGGGGACGAGGCCATCGAGCTCGAGCCCATCGAGCCCGAACCGGTCGAGCGCGAACCGATCGAGCCCGAGGTGATTCGGCACGAGGTGATCCAGCACGGTGAGGCCGAGCCGGAGGCGGAGATCGAGGAGACCGTCAACCTGGTCGACTTCCAGCCCGCGCTCGCCGAGCGCGAGGAGGCCCACCACCAGGCCGGCCCCGCGTCCGGCCCCGTCGAGGCCGAGCCGGAGCAGCTGGTCGACTTCGACCAGAGCAAGTTCGACGCCGCGCAGGACGGCCCGCCGTACCGCGTGGCCTTCGACGACGATGCTCCGACGAGGGTCAACCCGGCCGTCGACGACCGCTACCGGCGTGAGTCGTACGTGAACGGCATGGACCTGTTCGCCCCGCAGCCGCAGCAGGACACCCAGGAGTGGAGCCCCTTCGAGGACGACCACACCGAGATCGACCTCGAGCCCGTCGTGGACGAGGTCGAGGAGGAGTCGCCCGAGGAGGTCGCCGAGCCCGTCGCGGAGACCCCTTCGGAACCCGCCGAGTCCGGCCGCAGGCGCCTCGTCGAGCACGAGCCGGAGCCGGAGCCGGAGCCGGTCGAGGACCAACTCGTCGACGTGTCAGACCCGTTCCAGGTGGACCGGGAGTCGCAACAGTCGGACGACACCACCGAGTTCGAGGTCGACCAGGATGCCTTCGACTCCGATCGCGCCGCCGAGCCCGAGCGGCCCCGGCAGCCTTCCCCGGAGGAGGAGCGCGAGCTCGGCAACGTCCGGCGCGCGCTCGACGACCTCGACGTGCCCTCCGCCGTCTACCGGTTCGGTGAGCCGGCCGACCGAACGTGGGGCATGCGCACCGCTGGTGACGGGTGGGAGGTGGCGTGGTTCGACCACGGCCCCAACAACTCCGTCCGGTTCGAGCGCGTGGAGGACGCGGCCGCCTACCTGATCGGCAAGCTCGTGCTCACCGGTCACCGCACCCCGCGGCGCCCTCAAATCCCGCCGTTGCAGGCTCCGTCGCTGCCACCCCGGCCGCCGCGACAGCCGGACCAGGTGAACGGCTTCCGCGACGAGGGCCGTCGGCCGTTGTTGCCGCCGCGGCCTCCCGAGCAGGTGCGGCCGGAGCCCGTCCGTCCGGAGCCGGTCCGCCCCGAGCCCGTTCGCCCGGAGCCGCTCCGCCCGGAGCCGCTCCGCCCGGAGCCACCGCGTCCCGAGGCGACGGCGCAGGACTCGACCGATGCGGACAAGCCAGCCCGCGGCTGGCCGATCAAGCCGTTGAACGGTGAGCCGCCGCTGACGTTGTTCCGCCACAAGAAGATGATCGAACTGGCGCCGGGCACCGAGGTCGACCGCTTCGGCGACCCGAACGGCAACCTCGCCTACACCGTCGGTACGCCGTTCGAGGAACGGTCGCTGGTGCCGTCGTGGATCAACCGGCCGTACCGGGTGTACCGCCTGCGCCGTCCTGTCGAGGTGCTCACCGGCGTCGCCGTGCCGTGGTTCGAGCAGCCGGGCGGTGGCACTGCGTACCTGTTCCCGAAGGCGATCGAGGAGATGCTGGCCGACGGCAGTCTCGTCGAGATCACGCAGGACGCTCACGCTCCCCGGTGATACCGCAGCGAGAGGCACGTACGTTCCCCCGGAGGGTACGTACGTGCCTTTCGGTCGTTCAGTCGACGACGAGACCGTGTGCGGCCGCGAAGGCCACGGCGGTCGCGAGGTCGATGCGCGCCCCGGCGAGGGACGCCTGGACCAGCGCGTTCGCGTCCAGCTTCGCCCCGCGCAGGTCTGCGCCCGCGAGCTTGGTCGCCCGCAGCCGGGCGCCGAAGAGGTCGGCGCCGCGCAGATCGGCGTCCCGCAGATCCGCGTCGTCGAGGTTCGCCTCGCGCAACCGCAGCCCGCGCAGATCCACCTTGCGCAGGAGAGCCCCGCTCAACATCACCAGCGTCAGGTCGGTCTCGCGCAACGTGATCGGCCGCAGCGCGCACTGCTGGAACGTCGACCCCAGCAGGCTGCACGACGTGAACTCGCTGTCCCTGAGAATCGTCCGGTCGAAGGCGCACGAGCGGAACGCGCTCGCCGAGTGCCGTGAGCCGCCGAGGTCGGCTCGGGTGAAGTCGCAGTTGCTGAACGTGCAGCCCGCGGTGATGAGACCTCGCAGGTCGGCCTCGGTGAAGTCGCACCGGTCGAACGACCGGCGCTCCCACTTCTCGCCCGAGAACACGGCGTCCGAGAAGTCCTCACCGATGATCACCTCGTCGTCCATTCCGCACACCCTGCCAGGTGTTGAGAGGCTGCTCACCGCGGCATGGTGAGGCATTCGCGAGTTGGTAACCTGCCGCTGCCGGGTCAACCACCCGGCGCGCGGTCCCGGTGTGGAGACCGCCGCTGACAGGCCAGGTGTCAACTGCCCCCTGCCGCGTGGTCGCGCTCGAGGACTCCGTCGAGGAACGTCATTCGGGAAGGCTCATGACCCTCACGCCCGTGAATGTGACCGTAACCGGTGCTGCCGGCCAGATCGGCTACGCACTGCTGTTCCGCATCGCCTCCGGCCAGCTCCTCGGGGCGGACACGCCCGTCCGGCTGCGCCTGCTGGAGATCCCGCAGGCCGTCAAGGCCGCCGAAGGCACCGCCATGGAGCTCGAGGACTGCGCCTTCCCGCTGCTGTCCGGCATCGACATCACCGACGACGCGAAGACCGCGTTCGATGGCGTCAACGTCGCACTGCTCGTGGGCGCCCGCCCGCGGACCAAGGGCATGGAGCGGGGTGACCTGCTCGAGGCCAACGGTGGAATCTTCAAGCCGCAGGGCGAGGCGATCAACGCAGGCGCCGCTGACGACGTCCGCGTTCTGGTCGTCGGCAACCCCGCCAACACCAATGCCCTGATCGCGCAGTCGCACGCCCCCGACGTGCCCGCGGAGCGCTTCACCGCCATGACGCGCCTGGACCACAACCGCGCGTTGTCCCAGCTGGCGAACAAGCTCGGAGTGTCGGTCACCGACATCAAGAAGCTGACGATCTGGGGCAACCACTCCGCCACCCAGTACCCCGACCTGTTCCACGCCGAGGTGAACGGCACGACCGCCGCCGAGGCCGTGAACGACCAGGACTGGCTCGAGAACACCTTCATCCCGACCGTCGCCAAGCGCGGTGCCGCGATCATCGAGGCCCGTGGTGCCTCGTCCGCGGCCTCGGCTGCCAACGCCGCGATCGACCACGTCCACACCTGGGTCAACGGCACCCCGGAGGAGGACTGGACCTCCGCGGCGGTCGTGTCCGACGGTTCGTACGGCGTGCCCGAGGGCCTGATCTCCTCGTTCCCGGTCACCTCGCGCAACGGTCGCTACGAGATCGTGCAGGGCCTGGAGATCGACGAGTTCTCCCGCGGCCGCATCGACGCCTCGGTCGCCGAGCTCGTCGAGGAGCGCGACGCCGTCCGCGGCCTCGGCCTCATCTGATCCTTCTCCGCGAGAAGATCGGCTACGACGACGGGGGCACTTCTTCGAAGGAGTGCCCCCGTCGTCGTGCGGGTACGTTCGGAACATGATCCCGACCGAAGCGCTCGACCCGGCACGGATCAACTGGCCGGTGCCGGAACCTGACATCCCGGAGGGCGTGCACCCCGTCCTGGCGGAGGCGGCGCAGTCCGCGGCGACGGCCTGTCGCGCAGCCCGCCACGGGTTCAGCCGTGCGGAGCTGCGTGAAGAGATCGCCGACGGCGCCGACGGAACGCCGACCATGCGCGTGGACGCACTCGTCGAGGACGCCGTGGCCGAGGCGGCGTACCGCAACGGGGTGAACCTGCTGTCCGAAGAGGCCGGATTCCTCGACCACGGTTCCGCGGTGACCCTCGTGATCGACCCGGTCGACGGCTCGGCGAACGCCGCCACCGGCGTGCCGCTGTCGTGCTTCGCGGGCGTCGTCGCCACGGACGGCGTCGCGAGCGAGGCGCTCACCCTGTGGTTCGACACCGGTCGCGTCTGGTGGGCGAAGGCCGGCGAGCCCACCCCCTACCGCACCAGTGGACGCACCCGTCTTGACGGCGCGTCGGTGAGCCTGCTGCGGCCCAAGAGGGGCGCCGAGCAGGCGTGGATGCGAGTGGCGAGCCGCGCGGATCGCGTGCGGGTGCTGGGTACGACGTGCCTGGAGGCCGCGCTGGTCGCGGAAGGGTCCGTGGACGCCTTCGCCGACCCCGGTTCGGACACCCACCGCATCATGGACCTCGCCGCCGCGATGGTCACTCTGCCCTCAGCGGGCGGCGTCCTGCTCGACCTGCACGGCCGCCCGCTCACCATCGACCCCGACCTGACCCGCCGCTGGTCCGGCATCGCGGCCGCCACTCCCCAGCTGGCCGAGGAGTTGATCGCCGAGATCCGAGGCTGACCTCGATCGCGCTGTGGGCCCAAAACGGGGAGCAGTACTCCCGTTCTGGGCCCACAACAGCGTGTTCTAGGTGGTTTTCTCCCCTGACTGCTCCTCGACGACGCAATCGGGTCCGGGGAAGACCAGACCTTCGTGGCCGTCGGAAAAACGGACCAAATACGGCGGTGCACCTTCGTCGCCGCGGACTTCGAGGATGACGCCCAAGCGTTCCTCGACACCGACCACGCGGCTGTGTACGTGCAGCCGATCACCAACTGTCGCGTGCATTGCAACACCTCCGGTTCGTCCTAGGGTAAAGCCGGACCGGAGGCGGCGACAGGTCACAGGAGGTCAGTTTCCACAGGCCGTGTTCAGCGCGTTGAGCTGATCGGTCTTCTCCTGCAACCAGCCGGCGGCAGACTGCGGGCTGAGGTCGCTCACGGTCACCTTGCTCATGCTGTTCGACAGTCCCTCGATCGCCTGCTTGACCGTCGTGTCGCCGGACTTCTCGGCGAGCTTGTTCAGCTCGTCGGCCTTCTTGTGGGCGTCCTCGACGGCCTGCTGCGGGTTGCTCAGGTCGGGGTTGAAGCCGGCGAGCTTCACCGCCTCCAGGCACAGCTGGACCTTGTTCGCCGTGTCGTTGACCGAGTTGGCGGCATCGGACGCGCCCTGCACGGCGTCGCAGCCGGACATCACGCCAGTCAGTCCGAGGGCCAGCAGGATCGTTGCCACCGGGTGGCCTGCGCGCATCACGACTCCGTTCGTCCTCATTGACCTGTCTGTCCGACCCTACCGATCCGCTGGGCCGCGTGTCGGCGCGCGTGCACAGGCTCACCCTGGTTGAACAGCACGAGGGCCACGACCCTCCACAGTGGATGCCAAGCCGTGCGCCACCGGCTATCGCCCGGCGGACAGGATCCCGTCAGCAGGCCGGGGTAGAGGTCCTCGCGGCGCAGCGCGCTGATCCGAGCCGTACCTCGGGGCGCATCCGGATGACTCCCGCCTCCGCAGCGTGCGCAGGTGGTGCGTGCGGGTCGACTTCGTGATCGGCAGTTCGATCGAGCCGCACGGCGCACCGGTGCCGATGCACGCGAGCTCGCGAACGATGTGCAGCCGGGGTGCTACCCGCGGTCAACCAGGAGCTGGGTGTCTCACTGGCCACCGCGGGGCAGCTCCTGACGGTTTTCACTCTCGCCTACGCCGCGGCGACCGGCCGGTGGGAGCGCCGGAAGCTGCTCGTCCTCGCGAGCCGCAGGCCCCGGACGAGGCCCGCGATGTCCCCCGCGTGCGAACTCGCGGTGGAGCGGTGAAATCCGGGCTCCTCTGTGATCGGCAACCGCGACACTAGCCGTTCTTGGCCGCTGCCTTGGCCGCCTTCTTGAACTCGCGGACCTCGCTCAGGGACACGGCGTCGACGACGTCGGCGACACTTCGGCGCGACCCGTCCTCGCCGTAGGCGCCGGCCGCCTCCCGCCAGCCCTGCGGCTGGATGTCGATCTGTTTGCCGAGCAGGGCGAGGAAGATGCGCGCCTTCTGCTCGCCGAAACCGGGCAATGCCTTGAGGCGCTCGAGGACGTCGGCGCCCGTGCCGTCGGACCAGATGGTGTCGACGTCACCGTCGTACTGCTCGACCAGGTACTGGGCCAGCGCCTGGATGCGCTTGGCCATGGAGCCGGGGAAGCGGTGCACGGCGGGCGGTCGGGACGCGACAGCGGCGAACTCCTCGGGACCCATCTCCGCGATGCGGTGGACGTCGAGCCCACCGAGCCGGTCGGCGAGGACCTTCGGTCCCTTGAACGCCTTCTCCATCGGGATCTGCTGGTCGAGCAACATTCCCAACAGCAGCGCGAACCGGTCCTTCGCGAGCAGCGCGTCGGACTCCGGATCCTGGGCCAGGCACAACGTGCGGGTCATGCGGAGAAGCTTCGCACGGCTCCAGCCCGAATGCGGACATCGCAGAAACCGACCGGTGTTCAACGCGGATCCCACCGTCGTCGATTTCGTGTGCGGCGCACGTGGAGGTGTGCTGTGATCGCCCTTCGTGGCGGTGTGGAGGGGGACGCTCGTGAGACCGACAGCACGTCGCACGGGTTCTGCAACCGGTTGTTGTCCGCCGAGGACGCACTCCGCTGTGCAGGGTCGCAACCCGTGGCCGGTGTGGTGACGCCTCATGAGGTCGGCACGCGTCGTGACCGGTTGCCTTCCCTCACCGGTATGCGTTTCGTCGGGGCGCTCATGGTCTTCTTCCACCACGGCATCGGGCTCGGGCTGTTCGCGGACCGGGACGTTCAGGCGACTTCACTGTCCGCCGTCAAGTACGCAGGGCCGATCGGGGTGACGTTCTTCTTCGTCCTCAGCGGGTTCGTGCTCACCGCATCAGCGCGTCCGGACGACTCGGTGAAGGCGTTCTACCGGCGCAGGCTGCTGAAGATCTACCCCAACCACGTGGCCACGTTCGCCCTCGTGATGGTGCTGTACGCGGCGGCGTCGACCCCCGCACTCCACGCGGCGTTGAACCTCCTCCTGCTTCAAGCCTGGGTGCCGGACAAAGCTGTGATGCTCAGCGTCAACGCTCCCAGTTGGTCGTTGTCGTGCGAGCTCTTCTTCTACGCGGCTTTCCCGTTGCTGCTGCGACTGGTCGGCAAGATCCGTCCGGACCGGCTGTGGTGGTGGGCCGGCGCTGCTGTCGCGGCGGTCTTCGCCCTCGCCGTGATCACGACTTCGTTCCTCCCCGGTACTCCGATCATCTCGCAGGACCAGCCGGTGAGCGCCTACCAGTTCTGGTTCAGCTACACCTTCCCCGTCACGCGTGCGCTCGTCTTCGTGCTGGGCATGTTGATGGCCCGGATCGTGCTGACAGACCGGTGGATCGGGTTCGGACTCGGCCAGGCGCTGGTGCTGTGCGTCGCGGCGTACATCGGCACGGTCAACGTGCCCTACGTCGTCGGACTGACCGCGGCCATGATCGTTCCGCTGGCGTTGCTCGTCCCCGCTGCTGCGGTGGCGGACGTGCGCGGCACCTGGTCCCCGTTCCGGAGTCGGGTCATGATTCGCGCGGGTGAGCTCTCCTTCGCCTTCTACCTCGTCCACGGCATCGTGCTGGTCGGCATTCGCTCGCTGGTCGGCACCCGCACGACGTGGTCCACGCCGTCTGCGACGGGTGTGCTCATCACCGCTCTCGTGGAGAGCCTCCTGCTGGCCTGGCTGCTGTTCGTGCTCGTCGAGCAACCCGCCATGCGTCGTTGGAGCAGGCCTGCGAGGTCGTCAGGTCGGACACCGCAACCGCCGCAGCCGCGTCCCCTGCGCCGCAGTGGAAACAGGCCCCGCGCCGGGGAGACGCCTTGAGCGCAGTGCTGCACGTGCCGGAACGACTAAGCCCCGGCCGCGCGGACCTGTGAGACGACCTGGCGCAGGACGGTGCGCATCGCATCGCGGTCGACTGTCGCGGGCTCCTCGGCGAACCACTCGCCGACGTCGCGGACGAACTGCTCCGGAGTCATCGGCGGAGCGATGCCCTCGGTGAGCTTCTCGGTCGTGATCTCGCCCGCTCGGCTCGGGTACACGAGCAATGCGCCTCGGATGTCCAGCCAGGGCAGGATTTTCCGGTACGCCTCCACTCCGTCCGGCAGCCGCATCGCACCACCCCGGAAGGGATGACCGTTGCGCCACAACGTGCCGTCCTCATCGGACTCGTAGTGGCCGGGCAACCACGTCTTCGACTCGATCAGCACCAATCGGCGCCCGCAGAGCACGGCGTGGTCCACATCGGCGAACACCGAACCGGGCCACGCGAGCCCGTGGAAGATCCGCACACCGGGGATCCGGGTCAGGTAGGTGTCGAGCAGGTCGGCGGTGAGGTGTTCGCACGGTTGGTCGCCGGACTGGCCGAACACGGTGCCCGAGTCGAACTCGGCGGCGAACGCACGATCGGCCCTCGCGGCCGTGACGTGACGCCGCACCAGGCGGAACACGGCCATCGCGGCCGCGATCACGAGTGCGAGCCACACCACCAGCACGAGCGGCGAGAAGTCGACGACCACGACCGGCAGGAGCAGCAGGACCCACCCGCTCATGGCCAGGAGCGCCGGTGCGTGGCCCGGCCCCGCCGCTGGTGCGTACCGAACCTGTTGCCCGACGTCCACGAGGTGCCACCACGGGATGTCGCCCAGGTCCACCTTCGGCACCGGGGGCACGAAGGCCGGGTCGTCGCCGAAGTCGCGAAGCCTGCCGGTGCGACCGGTCCGGCGCGGATGAGCAGTGGGTCGCGTGCGGGTCGCCGTGCTGGTCGGACGGGTGGAACGGCGGTCGTAGTCGCGTCGCCGCAAGGGGTCCTTCAGCGTCTCGTACGCCTCCTGCAGCATCCGGAACGTGCCGTCCGTGCCGCCCGCGTCGGGATGCATCACCTTCGCCAGGGAGCGGTACGCGGATTTGATCTCGGTGGTCGACGCGCCGCGGCCGACCCCGAGCAACTCGTAGTAGTCGATCCCGCGCACGACACCGCCCATCTTCCGCGACTGTTGGGAGACCTTATTGGGTCGGCATTCGCGCCGACACGACGACCACCGTGCACGATGAAACATCGCGTGACGACCGCGTTCACCCTTGCGTGTGATCAAAGGCGGCTGGACGGGTTCGATCACTTGGCGCATCGGACACACAGGCCCCGGCCACTAGGGTGGCCGGCGGGGACCTGTAGCGCAGTGGTTGTCGCGCCCTTCTCCAGAGGAGGGAGGACGCCGGTTCGAATCCGGCCTGGTCCGCTCCGTGGGCTCTCGGGTCTTGCGGCGGACAGCCGTTGACTCCGACCTGACGCGTCCCTGCAGGTTGATCGCCTTGCTCGACGTCGCTGAACACACCCGACTTCGAGTTGCCCGTCCACCGTCGCGGGCGCACGCTGCCGGAATGGCGACCTGTGACGTGTGCGGCAACGACTACTGGATGGCCTTCGAGGTGCACACCGTGGGCGGCGGTGTGCACACCTTCGACAGCCTGGAGTGCGCGGCTCACAAACTCGCGCCGCGCTGCGAGCACTGCGAGTGCCAGATCCTCGGCCACGGCGTCGAGGTCGAGGGCCACTTCTTCTGCTGCGCGCACTGCGCGCGAGAGGTGAATGCGGAGCTGGGCGCCCAGGTCAAGGATGCGGTGGGCACGCACCCCCGCTGAGGTGCCCGGACCTAAGGTGCTTGGAACAGCGCGCTGACCGACTCGCCGTCGTGGATGCGACGGATGGCTTCGGCGAGCGGGCGGGCGATGGAGAGCACGCGCAGTTTCGGCACTCGCTTCTCGGCCGGGATCGGCACGGTGTTGGTGCAGACGATCTCCAGCACCTCGGGCTCGTCGGCCAGCCGTTTGAGCGAGTTACCGGCGAACAACCCGTGGGTGCAGGCGATTCGCACCGGCCCGCTGCGGTGGTCCCGCAACCTGGCGAGCAACTCGATCAACGTGCTGCCCTTGGCGATCTCGTCGTCGAGAACGATCACGTTCTTGCCCTCGACCTCGCCGATGATCGAGGTGATCCGCACTTCGTCGTCGTCGAACCGCTCCTTGGCCCCGGCCGCCACGGGCAGGCCCAGCAGTCGCGCGAGGTGCGAGGCCTGCTTCGCGTTGCCCAGGTCCGGCGAGACCACGACGGTGTTGTTCAGGTCGCAGGTCCTGAAGTGCGCCGCCAGCTCCTTCAGCGCGTGCAGGTGGTCGACCGGAACGCTGAAGAACCCGTGCACCTGGGGGGAGTGCAGGGTCATCGTCAGTATCCGGCTGGCGCCCGCGGTCACGAGCAGATCGGCGACCAGCCGTCCGCCGATCGAGATGCGGGGGGCGTTCTTCTTGTCCGACCTCGCGTAGGCGTAGTGCGGCATCACGACGGTGGTTCGTGCCGCTGAGGCACCGCGTGCCGCGTCGAGCATCAGCAGCAGCTCGACGAGATTCTCCTGCACGGGTGGGACGAGCGGTTGGATGATGAAGACGTCGCGTTCCCGGCAGTTCGCGCGCAGCTGGACCTGCAGGCAATCGTTCGCGAACCGCTGGACGTGCGTCGGGGACAGGGGTGTGCCCAGGTGGGCGCAGATCTCGGTGGCCAGTTCGAGATGGGCACTGCCGCTGAAGACCGCGATGTCGCGCACGATCCAACCCTAGACACACTCGGGCCGTGCCGCGTTCTGTTCGTCAGGTCTGCTGCCCCGCCTGCGTCACGCGGAGGACCAGCCGAGGTCGAGCACGAGCCGCCCTTCCGTGAAGTGCGGCTGCAGGTTGCCCTTGGTGTCCACGCGTGTGGTCCCAGCGGGCAGCACCTGCTCGATCGCACTGAACGCGAGGATGTCGCACACGCCATGCCGGCCGCCCAGGACGCGGTGCCCCGGGAAGCGCAGCGCCCTGCCCTCACGCCGACCGCGGTGTGCGAGCGCCGCAGCCAGCGCTCCCCGGCGCAGTGCGTCCGGGCCGGCGAGCCGCGGCCGGTCGGTGCCATGAACGGCCACGCCGAACCCCTGCTCCAGCAGTGCCGTGATCGCGTGCTCGGAAGGCGGTACGGGCAGCATGAACGACATCGCGTGATGGTGGTCGACGACGTGCGCGCACACCAGGCGCGCGGCGGGCAGCAGCGTCTCGTGGAACTCGATGGCCAGTTTCTCCAGCTCCCAACGGTTGTCGTGTCCGCCGTCGACTCCGATCCACGTGCTCATCGGAGATTCACGAAGATCGAGTCGATGCGGCAGCAGAGGTCCTGCCGCGGTCCGTGTTGCACTGGTCCTCCTGTGCCGACGCTTGATCGCGAAGCGAGCACGCTAGTCCGATCGGGTGATGTGCAGGTGTCCTCTCGATGGCCGTCGTGCGAACACGCACCGATCTCGCACGGCCTCAGAAGGGCAGGAGGTGGAAGCCGCCCGGCAGCGGCAACGCGCCCGCCTGTTGCAACGCGGCGGCGGACAGCCACACGGCGAGCACGGAGATGACGGGACCGACCACGGTCATCTCGACCGTGCCGCCGGTCTGCATGCGCATGACCTTCGGGGGCGCGACCGGATACCAGGTCTTGCCGTTCAACGGGATGGGCCACAGGATCGGGCAACCCTGCTCGGTGATCGCGTCGCCCAGGTAGTGCGCCACACACCCGATGCCCACGGCGACACCGCAGGCCGCCGCGCTGGCCGAGGTCTGCGCCGTCCAGGTCACGCACGCCCACGTCATGGCGGCGGACACGCCGGTGATCAGCAGCGCATCCTTCTTCGGGCACCAGTCGTGCATGACGCCGCGGACCGCGAGGCCGCAGAACACGAACATCAACACCGGCAGGGCCCACTTCTGGCTCGTCTGCACGATCGAGGTCGTGATCACGGCGGCGAGCATCGCGAAGAACAGGGTGTGCGTCAGGCCGCGGTGCCCGCCGGTGCGCCTGGAGTCGCGCCGAGTCCTGGTCGCGCGGTAGACCAGGCCGCTCACGGTGTTCACACCGGCCGAGAACCCGAGGCTGACCGGTCCGAACGTGCGCGAGATCGTCGACTCCGGGTGGTCGAGGTCGGGCAGCAGTGCGGCCCCCGTGCACAGCACCGCGCCGACCGCCCACGCCTGCGGCGTCAGGTGGCCGATCGGGTGGTGGACGGCCAGCGAGGTCACCGCACCCCAGGCGAGAAGGCCGCTCATCGCGTGCGTGGGTCCGGTCGACACGTCGCCCCCTTCGAGATCGTGCGACGCGGACCCTAAGCGATCGGTCCGACAGTGCCGGGCGCCCACCCGTCGAACGCCGGATCCGCGCAGGACGCGCTGTCGTGGCAGGCTCGGGCCTGCGCCGGGGCGCATTCATCACGGTCGGCCGCCGGGTCCTCCGGCTTAGCAGTACGCTTGTACCGCTTGCGCGGTCGCGAGAGAACCTCGAGAGGAGCAGTCCGCAAACATGGGCAAGATCAAGGTTCAGGGGACCGTCGTCGAACTCGACGGCGACGAGATGACCCGGATCATCTGGCAGTTCATCAAGGACAAACTGATCCACCCGTATCTGGACGTCGACCTCGAGTACTACGACCTGGGCATCGAGAACCGGGACGCGACCGACGACCAGGTCACCATCGACGCTGCGAACGCCATCAAGAAGCACGGCGTCGGCGTCAAGTGCGCGACGATCACGCCGGACGAGGCGCGCGTCGAGGAGTTCGGCCTGAAGAAGATGTGGGTCTCGCCGAACGGCACGATCCGCAACATCCTCGGTGGCGTCGTCTTCCGCGAGCCGATCATCATCTCGAACATCCCGCGCCTGGTCCCCGGCTGGACCAAGCCGATCATCATCGGCCGTCACGCGCACGGTGACCAGTACAAGTCGACGAACTTCAAGGTTCCCGGCGAGGGCACCGTCACCATCACCTACACCCCGACCGACGGCTCCGAGCCGATCGTGCACGAGGTCGTGAAGATGCCGGAAGACGGCGGCGTCGTGATGGGCATGTACAACTTCAACAAGTCCATCGAGGACTTCGCGCGGGCCTCGTTCTCCTACGGCCTGCAGCGCAACTACCCGGTCTACATGTCGACCAAGAACACCATCCTCAAGGCGTACGACGGTGCCTTCAAGGACATCTTCCAGCGCGTCTTCGACGAGGAGTTCAAGGCCGAGTTCGAGGCCAAGGGCCTCACCTACGAGCACCGCCTGATCGACGACATGGTCGCCGCCGCGATGAAGTGGGAAGGCGGCTACGTCTGGGCGTGCAAGAACTACGACGGTGACGTGCAGTCCGACACGGTCGCGCAGGGCTTCGGCTCGCTCGGCCTCATGACCTCGGTGCTGATGACCCCGGACGGCAAGACCGTCGAGGCCGAGGCCGCGCACGGCACGGTCACCCGGCACTACCGCCAGCACCAGGCCGGCAAGCCGACCTCCACCAACCCGATCGCGTCGATCTTCGCGTGGACGCGAGGGCTCCAGCACCGGGGCCGGATGGACGACACGCCCGACGTCGGGGCGTTCGCCGAGGCGCTCGAGCGCGTCTGCATCGAGACGG
>DASYMV010000005.1:0-4664 GCA_036008865.1 Pseudonocardiaceae bacterium
TCGCCCAGGTGATCTCGCAGCGTGCCGGGGCGAGGGCGTTCACGTTCAGGGACGTGCGCCCGGCGTTCACCGGGCACGAGATCTGCTCGTCGGACTGGTGGCTGAACAGCCTCAGTTGGCCGGTCGAGGAGTCCTACCACCCGAACCAGACCGGTCAGAGGTACGGCTACCTGCCGGCGTTGACGGCCGTGACGGGCTGATTCGCACACGCACGACGGGGCCGGGCCGGGTGGCGACACCCGGTCCGGCTTTTTCGTGGCCGCAGCGATGTGGACGGCGACGTTAACAAGCACTAACATCGGACTCGGCAAGTTAACGCCCGCTAACCTCAACCGCGAGGAGCACATGGACGCCCCCGTCCTGCGCAGCGCCGCCGACCCGTCGGATGAGGCGTTCCAGCGCTACGCCAAGGAGCACACCGCGCTGGTCGACGAGCTTCGCGCGAGGCTCGCACGGGCGGCGCGAGGCGGCTCGGAGAAGGCACGGCAGCGCCACGTCGAGCGCGGCAAGCTGCTGCCGAGGGACCGGGTGGATGCACTGGTCGACCCCGGTTCACCGTTCTTGGAGCTCTCTCCACTCGCCGCCGGCGGCATGTACGGCGACGAGGCACCGGCCGCCGGTGTCATCACCGGCGTCGCCAGGGTCTCCGGTCGCGAATGCGTCGTCGTGGCCAACGACGCCACGGTCAAGGGCGGCACCTACTACCCGATGACGGTCAAGAAGCACCTGCGTGCGCAGGAGGTGGCGCTGCAGAACAACCTGCCGTGCATCTACCTGGTCGACTCCGGTGGCGCGTTCCTGCCCAAGCAGGACGAGGTCTTCCCGGACCGCGAGCATTTCGGCCGCATCTTCTACAACCAGGCGACGATGTCAGGCCGCGGCATCCCGCAGATCGCCGCTGTGCTCGGGTCCTGCACCGCAGGCGGGGCGTACGTGCCCGCCATGAGCGACGAGGCGGTCATCGTCCGCGATCAGGGCACGATCTTCCTCGGTGGGCCGCCCCTGGTGAAGGCCGCGACCGGTGAGATCGTGACCGCCGAGGAACTCGGCGGCGGTGAGCTGCACTCCCGGACCTCGGGCGTCACCGACCACCTGGCGAACGACGACCCGCACGCCCTGCGGATCGTGCGCTCCATCGTCAGCACCCTGGGCCCGCGGGTCGACCGGCCGTGGAACGTCGAGCGACCGGAGGAACCCGCGGTCGACCCGGAGCAGCTCTGCGGAGTCGTCCCCACCGACAGCCGCACGCCCTACGACGTGCGCGAGGTGATCGCCCGCGTCGTCGACGGAAGCCGGTTCCAGGAGTTCAAGAAGGAGTACGGCCAGACGCTGGTCACCGGGTTCGCCCGGATCCACGGCCACCCGGTCGGCATCGTGGCGAACAACGGCATTCTGTTCGGCGAGTCCGCGCTCAAGGGCGCGCACTTCATCCAGCTCTGCGACCAGCGCAGCGTGCCGCTGGTGTTCCTGCAGAACATCAGCGGCTTCATGGTCGGCCGCGAGTACGAAGCCGGTGGCATCGCCAAGCACGGCGCGAAGATGGTCACCGCCGTCGCGTGCGCGCGCGTTCCCAAGTTCACCGTCGTGATCGGCGGCTCGTTCGGTGCGGGCAACTACTCCATGTGCGGCCGGGCGTACTCGCCCCGGTTCCTGTGGATGTGGCCCAACGCCCGGATCTCCGTGATGGGCGGTGAGCAGGCCGCGTCCGTGCTCGCCACCGTTCGGCGCGACCAGCTCGGGGACGAGTGGAGCGCGGAGGAGGAAGAGGCGTTCAAGCGGCCGATCCGCCAGCAGTACGAGGACCAGGGCAACCCGTACTACTCGACGGCGCGGCTGTGGGACGACGGTGTGATCGACCCGATGGACACGCGCACGGTGCTCGGGCTCGCGCTGTCGGCAGCGGCGAACGCACCGTTGGATCCCGTTGGCTACGGCGTTTTCCGGATGTGATGGGGATGTTCGAGAGCGTTCTGGTCGCCAACCGCGGGGAGATCGCGGTCCGCGTCGTCAAGGCCCTGCGTCAGCAGGGCATCCGCTCGATCGCCGTCTACAGCGACGCCGACGCCGACGCCCGCCACGTGCGGGAGGCCGACGTGGCGGTGCGCATCGGGCCGGCGGCGGCCCAGGAGAGCTACCTGTCCGCCGATCGCATCGTCGAGGCGGCGGTGAGCACCGGCGCGCAGGCGGTGCACCCCGGTTACGGCTTCCTCGCGGAGAACGCGGAGTTCGCGCGGGCCTGCGAGAAGGCCGGACTGGTCTTCATCGGCCCGACGCCCGAGGCGATCGAGGCGATGGGCGACAAGATCCGCGCCAAGCTGACCGTGCAGGCCGCGGGCGTGCCGGTCGTGCCGGGCCGCACGGAACCCGACATGTCCGATGTGGACCTGGTGAGCGCGGCGGAGGAAGTCGGCTACCCGGTGCTGCTGAAGCCCTCTGCGGGCGGCGGCGGCAAGGGCATGCGGCTGGTCACGTCCGCGGACGGCGTGGCCGAGGCGATCGAGTCGGCCCGGCGGGAGGCGCGCAGCTCGTTCGGCGACGACACCCTGCTCGTCGAGCGGTTCGTGACCAACCCCCGGCACATCGAGATCCAGGTGTTCGCCGACGCCCACGGCAACGCGGTCCACCTCGGCGAGCGCGAGTGCAGCCTGCAGCGACGGCACCAGAAGATCATCGAGGAGGCGCCGTCCCCGCTGCTCGACACCGAGACCCGTGAGCGCATGGGACAGGCCGCCGTCGACGCGGCGAAGGCCGTCGGCTACCTCGGTGCCGGCACGGTCGAGTTCATCGTGTCGGCCGACGCGCCCGGCGAGTTCTTCTTCATGGAGATGAACACCAGGCTGCAGGTCGAGCACCCGGTAACCGAAATGGTCACCGGTGTCGACCTCGTCGAGTGGCAGTTGCGGGTCGCCGCGGGTGAGCCGCTCGGCTTCACGCAGTCCGACCTCCGGCTGGACGGTCACGCCGTCGAGGCCCGCGTCTACGCCGAGGACCCCTCGCGCAACTTCCTCCCGACCGGGGGCCGCGTCCTGGCGCTGCGCGAGCCGACCGACTCCGTGCGCGTGGACTCCGCGCTGCTGCTCGGCGGATCCGTCGGCAGCGACTACGACCCGATGCTGGCGAAGTACATCGCGCACGGTCGCACCCGCGAGGAGGCGCTGCGCAAGCTGCGCGCCGCGCTCGGTGCGACCGTGCTGCTCGGCGTCACCACCAACATCCCGTTCCTGCGGGCACTTCTGGCCGACCCGGACGTTCGGGCGGGCGACCTCGACACCGGTCTGGTGGAGCGCAAGCTCGATTCACTCGTCGGGGTCGACGTGTCCGACGAGGTGCTCGCTGCCGCCGGGCTGGAACGGCTGCTCGCCCAGGGAGACCGCGGTTCGGACCCGTGGGACATGCCAGGCGGCTGGCGGGTAGGCGAGCACGCCTGGTCGACCTGGCGCATCGACGTCGCCGGTCGCGAGTCCACCGAGGTCCGCGTGCGCGGTACCGAAGTCGCTGTGGGAGACGGTGATCCGGTTCAGGCCCGTGCCGAGCTGCGGGACGGTGAGCTGGTCGTCGAACACGCCGGGCGGGTGCGCCGATACGCGTTCGCCCGCGACGGACACGTGCTCTGGCTCGGAACCGACGGCTGCTCGTGGGCGTTGACCGAGACCGAGCGGCTCGAAGCCTCCGGGCACGACGGTGCGGTGGATGCCGGCGGACCCGTCACGAGCCCGATGCCGGGAACCGTGCTGTTCGTCCGCGCCGCTGCCGGCGACGCGGTCACCGCAGGGCAACCGCTGTTCGTGGTCGAGGCCATGAAGATGGAGCACACGGTCACCGCACCCGTCGACGGTGTGCTCGCGGAACTGCACGTCCACGCCGGCCAGCAGGTCGCGCTCGATCAGCCCCTGGCTGTCGTCGTCCCCCACGAGGAGTGACCATGTTGGACTTCCGCCTTGACGAGGAATACGAAGCGCTGCGCAAGACCGTCGAGGAGTTCGCTCGCGACGAGGTCGCTCCGGTCATCGGCGGCTTCTACGAGCGTGAGGAGTTCCCCTACGAGATCGTCGCCAAGATGGGGCGGATGGGCCTGTTCGGCCTGCCCTTCCCCGAAGAGCACGGCGGAATGGGCGGTGACTACTTCGCGCTGTGCCTGGCGCTGGAGGAACTCGCGCGGGTCGACTCGTCCGTCGCGATCACTCTGGAAGCCGGGGTGTCCCTGGGCGCGATGCCCGTCTACCGGTTCGGCAACGCCGAGCAACGCGAGCGTTGGCTTCCGAAGCTGTGCACCGGCGAGGTCCTCGGCGCGTTCGGCCTCACCGAACCCGGCGGTGGCTCCGACGCCGGAGCGCTGCGAACCTCCGCTCGCCTGGAGGACGGTCAGTGGGTGCTCAACGGCACCAAGGCGTTCATCACCAACTCGGGCACCGACATCACCGGTCTGGTGACCGTCGCGGCCGTCACCGGTGTGCACGAAGGCGGCCGCAAGGAGATCTCCGCGATCATCGTGCCGTCCGGGACGCCGGGTTTCTCGGTGTCGAAGAAGTACTCCAAGGTCGGGTGGAACGCCTCCGACACGCGGGAGCTGTCCTTCGCCGACTGCCGCGTGCCGGAGTCCAACCTGCTCGGCACGCGCGGTCGTGGCTACGCGCAGTTCCTGCAAACGCTGGACGAGGGCCGGG
>DASYMV010000006.1:0-2873 GCA_036008865.1 Pseudonocardiaceae bacterium
TTCCCGCTCCAGCACTGAGCAGCACGAAGGTCTACAGCATCCGGCTGATGTGCTTCGCCACCTCGGCGGCGCGTTCGAGCGGGAGCATGTGCCCTGCTCCGGGGTAGATCACCAGATCCGCCCCCGGCAGTTCCCGAGCGATCACCCGCGCGTGCGTCAGCGGCGTCAACCGGTCCGACGCCCCTGCGAGCACCACTGCCGGGATGTCGACGAGTTCGGCCAGCGCACTGCGTCGCTCGTGCTCGTTCAGCGAGTCGCGGAAGCCCACCATGCTCGCCGGATGGCAGCGTCCGACCATCGCCGCGCTGGCGATCACGTCCTCGCGCCGCGGCCGTCTGCCGAACAGCAACCAGCGCAACCCCGGCCGCATGACGTGCGTGCGCTCGGACAGCACCGGCCGTCGCAGCTTCGCGAGCCTGCGGTTCACCACCCGCTCACCGCGCAGGAAGACGGCGGCGGCCCAGGACGGCAGTCCGAGCGTGACGTCGGTCAGCCCACCGCACGACGTGGCCACGAGAACCGTGCCCGACACGCGGCGGAGCAGTTCCGGATGCGACTCCGCCAGCGCCATGATCGTCATGCCGCCCATCGAGTGACCGGCGACCACGATCCGGCCCGTGGGCACCCGATCGGCGATGATCTGGGCCAGGTCGTCCGCGAGTCGGGCGATCGTGGCCGTGCCGGCCGGTGCGGGTGCCGAGCCGCCATGACCTCGGTGGTCGTAGCGGAGCACCCGCACCGGCAGCGCGTCAGCCACGCGGTCCCACGACGTGTGGTCCAGGGTCCACCCGTGCAGGAGCACGACCGTGACTTCCGCATCCCTCGGCCCGGAGTCCACGACGTGCAACGCGGTGCGGTCCGACGTCACGAACCCGTGGTCACCGGTGCGGGCGAGGGGAGCTTTCATCCGATCAGGAGCGAGCGGCGCCATGCACTCATCCCCGGCTTCCCGATCAGGCCGACCTCGTCCAGGAACTTCATGATCCTCTCGCCCGCCCACCGGATGGTCGCCTGGAAGTGCGGGTTGCCCAGCGCCTCCCGGTGCGCCTGCGCCACGTCGAGCCCGACCGCGGCGTAGGCCTGCGGGTTGACGATGCTGCGGGTGATGAACATCGAGGTCGTCGCCAGGACCCAGCGCTGGTAGGGGAGCTCGGCCTTGGAGATCTTCTCCATGCCGCGCACGACCTCCTCACGCGCGAAGCGCACGTGGCGAGCCTCCTCCAGCACGTGGATGCGGTTCACCATCCGCACCAGCGGCTGCACGGTGTCGTCGGTCATCGCCTCGCGCTGCAGCCGGTCGAGCACCTCCTCGGCCACCAGGATCGATCCGTACATCGCCGGGCCGTACCCGATCACCGGCAGCAGCTTGCCGAGCTGGTAGACGTGGTTCCTCGGCCCGTACGGCGGGCAGCCGATCCGCTCGACCATCCGGGCGAACATCGTGGAGTGCCTGCACTCGTCGGCGATCTCGGTCAGCGCGTACTGCGCGTGCATCGTCGTCGGGTCGGACTTGTAGACCTCCTTGAGCAGCATCTGCATCAGGAGGATCTCGAACCACAGCCCGACGCTCGCGATGCTGGCAAGTTCGTGCTTCGACAGCTCGATGCGCCGGTCCTCGCTCATCCGGTCCCACGTCGGGGTGCCGTACAGGGAGCATCGGTGTTCCGGCAGGTAGAACTTGCCCTCCGCCAGCGGCGCGGACCAGTCGATGTCGACCTCGGGATCGTAGAACTTGTCCGCAGAGGAGTTGAGCAAGCGCTCAGCGGTCTTCTCACGATCAGCGACCTTCAAGGCCCTCGTCATCGGTCCTCCCCGCTAATATGTGTTACTTGAGGTAACGGTTACTTCTGGTAGCGTGGATCACATGGCTCGCACTGTCAAGGGGGCGCACGGGGAACCCGACGCCCGCCGGGAGCGCTGGAAAGGGCACCGGGAGGCACGTCGCGCGGAGTTCGTCGAGGCCACGATCCGCGCGGTGGCCGAGCACGGGCCGGACGTCGGCATGGACGAGATCGCGGCCGAGGCCGGCGTCAGCAAACCCGTGCTGTACCGGCACTTCGCGGACAAGTCAGACCTGTACGTGGCGGTCGGCCAGCGCGCCACCGAAATGCTGATGGACCGGCTCGGCCCGGCGATCGTCCAGGACGGCCCCATCCGCGAGCGGATCCGGCGGATCGTCGACGCCTACCTGTGCGTGATCGAGGAGAACCCGAACCTCTACCGGTTCGTCGTGCGCGGGTCGTTCACCGACCGGCCGGTCGAGCAGGACGTGGTGACCGAGGACAAGGCGCTGATCGCCGCCGCTCTGGCTCGCATCCTCGGCGACTACCTGCGCGCGTTCGAGATGGACTCCGGCGGTGCCGAGCCGTGGGCGCACGCCCTGGTCGGCATGGTGCAGAACGCCGGCGACTGGTGGCTCGACCGGCAGTCGATGACGAGACAGAGCCTGAGCGAGTACCTGGCCACGATCATCTGGCACGCCATCGACGGGCTGCTCCGCTCGGCGGGGGTCGAGGTGGATCCGGACAAGCCGCTCACCAACGGCCCGAGGTTGCGGCTGATCAACGCGGAGGAAGCGTGAGCGACGAAGAGGGTTACTCCGGCGACGCGGTACTGGTCTTCGACGAGCGGGAGGTGCCGGTCCAGGTCGAACTGCGGGGCCACTTCCAGCCCATCGACGGCCGTTACCACTGGTACGGCCGGGTGGCGGCGAACGACGAGGTGGCCACGCTCGTCGAGGGCGGTGCCCGTGGAGCACTGCTGCGCACCCCGCAGGGGGAGGCGACGGGCGCTCTCGC
This sequence comes from Pseudonocardiaceae bacterium, assembly GCA_036008865.1. Taxonomy (GTDB): domain Bacteria; phylum Actinomycetota; class Actinomycetes; order Mycobacteriales; family Pseudonocardiaceae; genus DASYMV01. Next base: position 2,799 of record DASYMV010000006.1, read on the forward strand.
CGATCCCGATCCGTGGCAGCGCTACCGGGTCTCGGGGATCAGCACGCCGCCCTTCAGCGTCGCCTGAAAAGCAGT
>DASYMV010000007.1:0-12112 GCA_036008865.1 Pseudonocardiaceae bacterium
GCCCTCGGTCTGCAACAGGCCCGGCACGTAGCCGAGTTGGAACTCCCGGACCGTGCACGCGTCGTTCTCCAGGCTGATGAAACCCTGGTCCTCCAGGCCGTACGGGTGCCACCAGCCCTTCTCCGTCGCCCGGTCGTAGAGGTCCAGGTACGGCTCCCACTCCGGAACCGTCAGGCCGTACAGGTCCAGCATGGCGCGGAAGGCGTGGTACTCCGGCCGCTGGCCGTTCTCGATGCGGCTGAGCTTGCGGTGGTCGTAGCGCAACGCCCGCGCGGCTTCCTGCTGGGTGAGCCGTGCGCGCTCGCGCAGGAGCCGCAGCGCATCGCCGAGCCGCCGCTCCCGGAACGTCGGCTCCGACTTCTTCGGCATCAGGCACCTCCCGTGACCGCCTGACTGCGAGAAGCTACGGGACGGAACGCAAGAAGTGGGATTCCGTCTTGCGGAGTCCGTTTCTCACCTTGTCCGCATGGGTGACACCGCATACCTGCACCGGATCGAGTACAGCAGGCGCCTGCCGGGCGGCAGGCTCGCACGCGAGTACACCGAACACGTGCAGGACCACGGCTGGTACCTGGTCGAGGGTGAACAGTGGAGGACGCGGTACACGCGGGGTTGCGCGGTCGACTTCCTGGCGAGGACCTGTGCCGCAGCAGGAATTTACGCCGTCGTGGTGTGGCGAGTGGATGGAGGAGAGACCACCCGTGTGAGCTCCGTTGGCCTGGAGTGGCACCCCTCTCCCGGGTGAAGAAGTCCGCCCTACCGAGTTACCAGCCTTGCGCCGACCACCCCGAATGCGAAACTTTCGCGCCCATGAACCTCAGGAAGACCATCGCGGGGGCTGCTGTTGCCCTCGGTAGCGCCACCGTCATGCTCGGCCTGGGCGGCACCGCCAACGCGGCCGTGGACGGACACGCGGGCACCACGCCGAACCTCGACGCCGAGCTCGGCAAGGTGGCAAGCGTCGGCTCCCTCGGCAGCATCGACACCAACGACCCGAACGGCAAGGTCCAGGCGATCAACACCCAGGACCTCACCGGCTTCACGCACGCCGAGAACGTCGACGCGCAGCTCGCCGAGACCCTGCTCGGCCTGAGCGAACCGCAGGGGCCGTCGCACGCCGACGCCGGCGTGGGCTTCTGAACGACTTCCCCCGCCGGAACGGTCCCGGTCCCCTCCCCCTCGGACCGGGACCGTTCCTCTTGATCCGACCGTCAGCGGCCGACGGCGTAGCCCTGAGCACCGCGCGGGTTCGCCCCGGCACGCAGCAGTCCGTCGCGTGAATCCCTTGCCACGGCGGACAACCGGCCCAGCGCCCACGGTCCCGCGTCGACCACGGAATGGCCGCGCTCGCGCAGTGCGTCGAGCGCCTGCTGTCCCACTCGCGACTCGACCACCAGCTCGCCCGGCGTCCACGACCTGGGGAAGAACGAACTGGGGAAGGCGTTGGTGTGCCACTGCGGCGCGTCGATCGACGCCTGCAGGTTGAGGCCGCCCACCGTGTGCGCCAGCCAGAAGCCCAGCTGCCACTGATCCTGCTGGTCACCACCCGGGGTGCCGAACGCCAGCGACGGCACCCCGTCCCGCAACGCCAGCGAAGGTGAGAGCGTGATCCGCGGCCGCTTGCCCGGCGCGAGCGAGTTCGGCAATCCCTCGTCGAGCCAGAACATCTGCGCGCGGCTGCCGAGGCAGAAGCCCAGCGACGGGATGGTCGGCGAGGACTGGAGCCAGCCGCCGGACGGCGTGGCGGAGATCAGGTTGCCCCAACGGTCGACCACGTCGATGTGCACGGTGTCGCCCCTGGTCGCTCCGGTGCGCGCGACCGTGGGCTCACCGATGGCGCCGCTCAGATCCGACCGCAAAGCGGCGGGGCCACGCCGGATGTGCTCGCACAGAACGGGATCCAGGCCGGTCGGCGAACCGGGTCGCAGCTCCAGCGACGCCTCGTCGGTCACCAACTTGCGACGGGTTTCCGCGTACTCCCTGGACAGCAGCGCGTCCAACGGGACGTCGCCGGTGTCGCCGTACCACGCCTCGCGGTCGGCGAAGGCGAGCTTCGCGCACTCCGTCGCGATGTGGATGGTCTCCGCTGTGGGCACACCGTCCACGTAGGACAGGCGATCGGCGAAGCCCTCCAGCAGCAGAAGTTGCTGCGCCAGCACGGGCCCTTGCGTCCACGCACCGGCTTTGGCCAGCGTCCAGTCGCCGAAGTCGACGGTGATCGCGTCCTCGTAGCCGGCCTCCCACGAGGCCATGTCCTCACCGGTCAGCACGCCGACGTGGTCACCACCGGAGTCGTCGCGGAACGCGGTCCGGCAGAACTCCTCGATCTGCGCGGCGACGAACCCCTGCGACCAAGCCCGACGAGCAGCCTCGATCTGGGCCTCGCGGTCCACTCCCGCGGCCTCCGCCGCGGCGATCAGCCACTCCCAGGTGCCGGCCAGTTTGGGGTTGCGGAACCGGGCACCTGGAGCCGGCGGGCGGCCGTCGGGCATCCACTGCGCGGCCGAGGTCGGCCAGTGGTCGCGGAAGAGGTCCGACACCGTGGAGATGGTGTGGGAGACGCGTTCCACGAGCGGGAAGCCATCGCGGGCGTAACCGATCGCGAAGCCCAGCACATCGCGGAGCGTCTTGGTGCCGTAGTCGCGCAACAGCGTCAGCCAGCCGTCCCACGCGCCCGGCACGGTCGCCGCGAGCAAGCCGCTACCCGGCACGAGGTCGAGGCCGAGACCGCGGTAGTGGTCGATGGTCGCACCGGCCGGTGCGACGCCCTGGCCGCACAGCACTCGTGGTGCGGACTCGCCTGCGGCCGCGAACACCGCGGGTACTTCCCCGCCGGGACCGTTCAGGTGGGGCTCTACGACCTGGAGCACGAAACCTGCGGCGACTGCCGCGTCGAAGGCGTTGCCGCCGTCCTCGAGCACCGCCATACCGGCCGCGGAAGCCAGCCAGTGCGTGGACGCGACCATGCCGTGTGTACCGACGAGTTCGGGCCTGGTGGTGAACACGTGGACAAAGTACGCGGCGATCGGGACGTTTTGTTGAGCCGGCTAACCAATTGTGTTCGAGCGAACGGGCATGCGTCCAGCGCCTTGAAGCAGGAGCCCGGCCCGTTCCAGCGCGTCCGGATCCAGGTGGTTGCGGGTGTCGAGCACCGTCCGGCCGTCCATCAGCTCGGCGATCAACGCCCAGTCCAACGTCCGGAAGACGGGCCAGTCTGTGAGCAGCACCACCGCCGCAGCACCCGTCACCGCCTGGTGAGGGTCGTCCACCACCCTCATCCCGGCGAGTGGGCGGCTGATCTCCGGGTCGTACGCGGTGAGATCGGCGCCCTCGAACGCCAACAGCTCCGCCACCGCGAGTGCGGGCGAATCGCGCAGGTCGTTCGTGCCCGCCTTGAAAGCGAGGCCGAGCAGCCCGATCCGGGCGCCCGCGAGGTCTCCCCCGACGGCCTGCCGGATCTTGGCGACCACGCGGTGCTGCTGCCGCGTGTTGGCCTCGATCGTCGCCTTGATCAGCGAGAAGTCGACGCCGACCGCCTCGGCGATCTGCACCATCGCGTGGGTGTCCTTGGGCAGGCAGGAGCCGCCCCAGCCCGGCCCCGGCTTGAGGAACGACTGACCGATCCGCCGGTCGTAGCCCATGCCCTCGCACACCGACGCGACGTCCGCGCCGAGCAGTTCGCACAACTCGGAGACCGCGTTGACGTAGGAGAGCTTCATGGCGAGGAAGCAGTTGGCCGCGTACTTCACCATCTCGGAGCTGGCGGCGTCCGTCAGGACCGTCGGCGCACCGAGCTTGGCGAAGAGGGCTCCGACGCGTTCGGCGGCCTGCGAGGAGTCGGAGCCGACGACGATCCGGTCCGGATGCAGGAAGTCGCGCACCGCGGTGCCCTCGCGCAAGAACTCCGGGTTCGAGACGACCGCGACGTCTTCCCTGTTCAGCAGCTTTGCGACCCGCTGGGAGGTGCCAACCGGGACGGTCGACTTGCACACGACCACGCAGCCGTACGGAAGGATCTCCCGCACCTCGGCGGCCACGGACTCGACGGCGCTGAGATCAGCCGCGCCACCCGCACCCATCGGTGTCGGCAGGCAGAGGAACACCACCTCGGCGTCCTCGACGGCCTCACGGGCGCCGACGACGAACTCGAGCCGTCCGGCCGCCATGCCCTGCGTGACCAGTTCGGCCAGGCCGGGCTCCAGGATGTCGACCTGTCCGGCGCGCAGTCTCGCAACCTTCAGCGCGTCCACGTCAGCACACACGACCCGATGTCCGAGAGACGCGAGGCACGCTCCCGTGGTCAGGCCCACGTAACCGGTTCCCACCACCGCGATCCGCCGAGCGAACATGTTCCGACGGTGGCAGCCGGAGTTTGCCGTGACGCGAACAACAGCGGGCACGGACAAGACGAAGTTGTAGCGCAGAGTGATCCGGGTAGTCCCTCAGGTGCACGGCGAAACACCTCTCGCGGCCGACGCGGGAGTGGGCCTGGAAGGAACAGTGTTCTTCGCATGGAACTTCTCGTGATCGCGTTGCTGTTCGTCGGGCTCGCGCTGCTCGCCGCGGTGCCGCTGGTCGCGTTGCTGCACTGGTCCGATTCGTCGTGGTCCGGCCACCGGAGCCAGGGGTAAGCCCTGCCACACGGCCGATACCCGGCGTCTGAACGACCGTTAACCTCCTGGTCAGCACGATGCTGTGCAGGCGAGGAGGAGTGGCATGCAGATCTCGGGTACCGCGGCGATCGTCACGGGTGGCGCGTCGGGGCTCGGCGGGGCAACCGCACGGGCGCTGGCAGCGCAGGGTGCGAACGTGTTCGCGCTGGACCTTCCGGGCGCGATCGAGAAGGCCGACGCCGTCGAGGGCGTCACCTACCTGGCCGCGGACGTGACCTCCGGCGAGGACGTCCAGGCGGCCGTGGACACCGCGGCCGGCTCCGGTGCGCCCCTGCGGATCGTCGTGAACTGCGCGGGCATCGGCCCGTCGAGCCGGACCGTCGGCAAGAACGGCCCGCACGACCTCGACCTCTACCGCAAGATCATCGAGGTCAACCTGATCGGCTCCTTCAACGTGCTCCGCCTCGCCGCCGCCGCCATCGGCAAGACCGAGGAACTCGAGCACGGACAGCGCGGCGTCATCATCAACACCGCGTCGATCGCCGCCTTCGACGGGCAGATCGGTCAGGTCGCGTACGCCTCGTCGAAGGGTGGTGTCGTCGGCATGACCCTTCCGGCGGCGCGTGACCTCTCGTCGTCCGGCATTCGGGTGATGACCATCGCGCCGGGCATCGTCGACACCCCGATGCTCGCCACCGTCTCCGACGGCTTCCGCGCGGGCCTCGCCGCGGGTGTGCCGTTCCCGAAGCGGCTGGCGCTCCCGGAGGAGTACGCCAAGCTCGCCATCTCGATCATCGACCACGACTACCTCAACGGCGAGGTCATCCGCATGGACGGCGCCCTGCGGATGGCCCCCCGCTGAGCCGGGGCAAGACCTGGAGATCTCCCGCGAAGGGCAGGCGGGCCATCGCGTCAGAGGACATCCAGTGCCTCAGGGCGTGGGTGGCCCGCACGTCGTCCTCGTTGTACTCGAGGAGCCGTCGGCGCTGGTCGGCGTCCGGCTCGTCGCCATCCATCCCGACGGCGTCCCGGTACCAGCGCATGGAGTTCTCGCCGCCCGCTTCCGGGTCGCGCCAGGTGAATCCGGCGACCGGTGCCACCGTCTTGAGCCCCTTGCCGTGCGCGCAAAGGAACTGCTCGCGCACGATGCCGAAGAGGTCGACCCACGCGTCCGACGTGATGAACTCGCGCACCTGCGCGAGGGTCGGGATGCCGGGCATTCCCCGGAAGCGCTCCGCGGAGGCGAGAAGCCAGCGGTTCTCGGCCAACTCGTTGTAGCAGTAGGCCCGGAAGGTCAGGCCCCGCGCGCGAGCGCGCAGCCGCACCCCGGTGATCCAGGTCCAGAACTCCGCGAACGAGCGGCCCTCGTCGTCGCACGGCAACGGGTCCCAGGTCGCGAACGCGCGGTAGCCCGGTTCCTCGCCCACGTCCTTGCCCGACAGCAGGCAACCCCACATGTACGCGCCCAGGTCGCCGAAGCTCTCCATGTCGACGTCGACCTCGACGTCGGCGCGTGGCACGTCCACCTCCCGCACCCGGCGCACGACGGTGAGGTCGCGCAGCCACGCACGGGCCAGTACCACCGCGTCGGCGAACGGCATGCCCACCAGCGGGGTCCGCGGTTGCGAGCTGGGATCCAGCTCGGCCAAGGCGTCCACAGTCGACACTCCGGCGCGACGGAGCACCGTCGCGTCCTCACCGCGGACCACGAGGCTGACGTCGCGGCCACGGCGCAGGTCCTGGTCGCACGTCGGCCACCACGGGCAGCTCTTGCACTCCAATATCCGCGACGGCTTCGCCAGCGGCTCCCCGCCGCGCGACGCGGCGTCGGCCACTGCCAGCCGGTCCGAGAAGCGCGAGTCGTACTCGGCGAGGGCGGTGCGACCGCCGGGCCAGGTCGGCGCCTCGAGGTCGTGCCACACCACCACGTCGGCGTCCATGCCGATGACGCCGCCCCTTGCACGGCCGCGCACCGCGTACCCGGCGGCTTGCAGGAGCCGCTGGGTGTGCGCGAGCCGGAGCTGGTCGCGCGGCTGCGGACGGACCTTGCGCAGCGGGTCGCTGCGGCTGCCGGCGGGCAGCGGGATCGACAGCGGCGACGTGCGGGCGCCCTGGCCGGGGTCGGTGGTCTTGTGGCGGACGACGAGCACGGGGACGTAGCCGGTGGCGTCCTTGACCAGCAGGTCGATGCCGCCGCGGCGGCCGCCGTTCGGATCACGCGGCAACGCCGCACCCCAGATGTACGGCGTGCCCGCCTGCATCGCGGCGAGCGTCACCCGTTCCCGGTCGGCCGTGCGCACCTCGGGACCGTTGGGGACCTCCATGAGGTCGGAGCCGGCCAGTTTCGCGAGCGCGTCGACGACCGCCCGCCGGTGCGCTGCCGCATCGGCCTTGCGCTGCTGCGCGGTCGGGTCCGGCGGCGCCTTGGGGGCGTCCAGCATGGTCGGATCATTTTCGAGGTGCACCCGCCGCCGACAACGAGTGACCACACCGGCGTCGAGCAGCACCTGAGAAGTCACAGAAGCTAGAGTATGTCGCCGCACCGACAGATGCGGTCGCAACCCGGTCACCGAGCTGGATCTTTTGTGCACTGATCGTGCACGCCCTCTACTGTGCTGCCAGGAGGTGGGGCTGCGATGGCTCGCAAACGGACCAGTGTGGCGGGACCGCGGATCACGCCGGGCAGGGTCAAGAACCTGCTCGGGGTGGCCAAGGTGGTGGCGCCCGCGGTTCTCCCGGTGCTGGCGCCGTTCGCGGCGAGGGCCGCCGGGACGGTGGCCGACCGGTACGACCGGTACCGGGCGAACCGGCTCGGCGTCGAAGTCGGCGAGTTGTCGCAGTACACGGGCAAGGGCGCGAGACTGCACGCGCGGATCACCGGTCTGGCCCGAGCGCTCGACGAACTGCGCCCCGGGGAGCCGGACTACGTCACCGGGACGGAGTCGCGGCTGACGAAGCTCGTGGCGGCCGTGCGTGCGGCCGAGCGGATGCCCGCCCCGCGCCGCAAGGCCGCCCACCGCGCCGTGTCGTCGGACCTCGACGTCCTCGAGACCGGCCTGCTCCGCCGCCTCGGCCTCTCCTGACTCAGACGACGTACTGGTCAGGACTTCACGACGAAGCCCTGGTCGGCGAGCCAGTCGCGGGCGACGTCGGCCGGGTCCTCGCCGTTGACGTCGACCTTCTCGTTGAGGTGCAACATCACGTCGTTGTTCAGCTTCTGCGCGATCGGGTCGAGCACCTGGCTGATCTGGGGGTGCTGCTCGAGCTTGTCCTTGCGGATGGACGCGGCGGCGTTGTACTGCGGGAAGAACTTCTTGTCGTCCTGCAACACCTGCAGATCCAGCGCGAGGATCCGGCCGTCGGTCGTGAAGACCTCACCGAAGTTGCACGTCTTGGCCTCAGCCGTGGCCTGGTAGATCGGCCCGGTGCCGAGGATCTTGATGTTCTCCCTCGGTGCGGTGAACCCGTAGGCCTGCTGGACACCCGGCATGCCGTCGCTGCGGCTCGCGAACTCGGTCTCCAGGCAGAAAGTGCCCTGACTCGGGTCCTGCTTGATCACTCGAGCCATGTCCGACATCGTCTTCACACCGAGCTTCGCGGCAACCTGCTTGTTCACGGCGAACGAATAGGTGTTGTTCAGCGTCGAGAAGTCGCTCCACACCACACCGTTGGCGAGGTCGGCCTTGCGGACCTCCTCGAACTGCTGCCTTTCGTCGGGAATCGGTTGCGTGTGTCCCATGTAGATGATCCACGCGGTACCGGTGTAGTCCCAGTACGTGTCGATCTGACCGGTCACCAGAGCCTGCCGCGCGCTCTGCGAGCCCTGGATGTTCGTCAGGTCCTTGACGTTCATCCCGGCGGCCTTGAGCGCGAACTCCGCGATGTAGCCGAGCACGACGTTCTCGGTGAAGTCCTTGGACCCGACCGTGATGGTCACACCCTGGAGCTCGGGAACCGGCTTGATCAGGCCAGGTCCCACGTTCAGTGGAACCGTCGACCCCGCCGACAGCCCGCAACCCGAGAGCAGGAGGCCCACCACGGCCAGCGCCGCCAACCGGAGCCTCATCGCAGTCCCTTCGGTCCGAGTCGTTGTTCGGCGACGTTGCCGAGCCAGTCCACGAGCAGTGCCAGCGCGAGTGCGAGCGCCGCGCCGACCACCAGCACCGAGGGCCGGTTGAGCTTGTAACCGGTGTCGATCAGCACCCCGAGTCCCCCACCGCTGACGAGGAACACCAGTGTCGCGGTGCCGACCGCCAGTACCAGCGAGGTCCGCAACCCGGCCAGCACGTAGGGAACGGCGAGCGGGAACTCGATCCGCCGCAGGACCGCCGTCGCGGACATCCCGATCCCCCGCCCTGCGTCGACGAGCGCGGGATCGACCTGCTGCAGCCCGACCATCGTGTTGCGCAGCACCGGGAGCAGGCCGTAGAGCGCGATCGGCAGTACCGCCACCCAGAATCCGACCTGGCCGGTGAACAGGAAGAACAGCACGAGCAGACCGACGGCCGGAGCCGCTTGCCCGATGTTCGCGATCGTGAGGAAGAACGGCGCAGCACGTCTCGCCCACCTTCTGGTGAGCAGCACGCCGAGCGGCACCGCGACCACCACCACGATCACCGCCACGGCCGCCGTGATCTTCACGTGCTGCCAGGTCAGGTCGAGGATGTTCGGCAGGTTGATGTTGCGCCGCTCGATGTCGTCCAGGTCGCGCGTGAACGCCCACACCAGCACGGCGGCGAGCACGAGCCCGACCACGATCGGCTGGGCGAACAGCCGCAGGCGCTCCGCGCGGCGTGATCCGGAGTCCGCACTCAGGCTCACGGCGCGACCGCCTCCTCCCGCAGCTCGCGGATCGTCGTGATCACGGTGTCGATGTCGACCACCCCGGCGTACTCGCCGCGGCGCCTGGTCACCACCGCCAGACCCTCGTCGCTGACGAGGATCGCCTCCAGCGCGTCGTGCAGCGTCGACTGCAGCGAGACGGTGTCCTCCACCGGATGGCCCGCCTGGTACAGCGACGTCGCCCTCGACAGATCACGCGCGGTGATCCACCGCAGCGGACGTCGACGGGTGTCGAGCACCAGCCCGATCACGCCGCGTTCGGAGCCGAACCGCTGGCGCACCGAGTCGATCGGCTCGGTGACCAGCGCGGTCGGCACGTCGCCGAGCTCCACATCGCGCACGCGGCGCAGCGTGAGCTGCTTCAGCGAGGCGCCGGCACCGACGAAACCGGCCACCGTGTCGTCGGCGGGGCTCGCGAGGATGACTTCAGGGGTGTCGTACTGGAGGATCTTCGACCGCGTCCCGAGCACCGCGATGCGGTCGCCGAGCTTCACCGCCTCGTCGAAGTCGTGCGTGACGAAGACGATCGTCTTCTGCAGCTCCGTCTGCAGGCTCAGCAGCTCGTCCTGAAGGTTTCCCCTGGTGATGGGGTCGACCGCGCCGAACGGCTCGTCCATCAGGAGCACCGGTGGATCCGCCGCGAGCGCCCTGGCGACGCCGACGCGCTGCTGCTGCCCACCGGAGAGCTGGCGCGGGTACCGCCCGCGGTACTCCTCCGGGTCGAGCCCGACCAGCTCGAGCATCTCGTCGACGCGCTCGGTGATTCGCTTCTGCTCCCAGCCCAGCAGCCCCGGCACGATCGCGATGTTCTGCGCGACCGTCATGTGCGGGAAGAGGCCGGCCTGCTGGATCGCGTAGCCGATCTGCCTGCGCAGCTTGTCCGGATTGATGGACAGGGCGTCCTGGCCACCGATCGTGATCTTGCCCGAAGTGGGCTCGATCAACCGGTTGATCATCCTGAGCAGCGTGCTCTTGCCGCAGCCCGAAGGACCCACGAGCACCACGATCTCGCCCGCGGGGATGGTCATGGTGACTCCGTCGACCGCCGGCGCCTCCTGGCCGGGGTAGCGCTTGGTCACGTTCTCGAGCCGGATCTCGACCCCGGATCGTTCAGCCACGAATCCCCCTCGAAGTGGTCAGTCGGCCCACCAGCACGAACAACCCGTCCAGCACGAGGGCGAGGACCACCACGCCCAGCGTGCCCGCCAGTGCCATGTTGACCGCGTTCGCGCTGCCCACCCTGGACAGGCCGCTGAAGATGACGTTGCCCAGTCCCGGCCCCTTGGCGTACGCGGCGATCGCCGCGATACCCATCAGCATCTGAGTGCTGACCCGCATCCCCGTGAGCACCGCGGGCCACGCCAACGGCAGTTCCACCCTGGCCAGCACCTCGAGACGGTTCATGCCGATGCCGCGCGCGGCCTCGGACACCGCGGGGTCGACACCGTCGAGCCCGACGATCGTGTTGCGCACGATCGGCAGCAGCGCGTAGAGCACCAGCGCGGTGACCGTCGGCGCCACCCCCAGCCCCATCACCGGGATCAGCAGACCCAGCAGTGCGAACGAGGGGATGGTGAGAATCGCGCTGGTGAGGGCCGTGGCGACGGCAGAGCCCAGAGGGCTGCGGTACACCGCGACGCCCAGGAGCAGACCGACCACGGTCGCGATCAACGTGCACTGGACCACCGCGCTGGTGTGCATCCAGGAGTCGATCGCCAACTGCTGCCACCGGGACTGCACGAACTCCCAGAAGGTCACCGCCGGCCGCCGCCCGCGAGGCCCGCGAGGACCGCACGTGAACGCGGTGCGAACGAGAACCGGCCGACAGGGCGTTCTTGTCTGGTCACCTTCAGGGGTCCTCCGGCTTCAGCAGCGCCCACCGTGGACCATCCAGGTGAACGAGACGAGTCGATCAACGTCGCCCGGCTGTTGGTACCCCCGAGCGGCCGAGTTCAAACATGCATGTGGGTGATCGTGCAGCGCCACTCCGCATCTGCCCCTCACACCTTCGGGTGTCGTTCTTCTAGGCTCACGACGTGACGAGACGACCGGCCCCCACCCGCGCGCTGCGCGGCGGGCTGCTCGCCGTCACCTCTTCCGCCCTGACGATCACGGCTCACGGCGTGGGCGGGGGTTCCGTCGCCGACTTCGGACCAGCCGTCCCGTTCACGTTGCTGATCGCCGCAGCGGCCACGGCACTCGCCGACCGCAGGCGCGGAACGTGGACGGTCCTCGCCGCTCTGTTCGGGGCCCAGTTGGGCCAGCACGCCCTGCTGAGCTGGGTGGGACACCGGCATCCGGACCCGGGGATGGGCATCGGCTTCAACTCCGTTCAGATGACCGTGGCACACGTGCTCGCCGCCCTCCTGACCGGGCTCCTGCTCTCGCGGGCGGATACGGCACTGGTCGCGCTGGCGGCCGCGGTCTCGCGACTGGCCCCGCGCAGGCTGACGCCGCTCGCGGCGTCCACCTCGCTGCACATGCCGTCCACGCGGCCGAGCCGCACGGACACGCCGATCGACGTGCTGCTCACCAGGGTCCACAGACGACGCGGACCTCCCGAACGCTCCTGATCAGAGAAGTCCCCTTCACCCATCTGACCGTCAGGAGCCACAACTTCATGTCTGCACATGGATTCGGCGTGCGCGCGCTCGCCC
>DASYMV010000008.1:0-12482 GCA_036008865.1 Pseudonocardiaceae bacterium
CCGGTGCCGAAATCCCGGCTTTTCGCCGACCGTTTCGCGAGCAACCGTCGATCATCGCGCACAGGCCCGACAGTTCTGATCCGTCGAGCGCCGCACAGGTCTGACTTGTCCACAACCGGCGATCTGTCCACATGTTGATCAAGGTCGCTTGTGGCCTTGGTCACCGGGGGCGACGGTGGTTCGCAGACCTGCTCGGCACCCGCCGGCGGGGAGTGCGAACGACCTGGGGGACGCGGTGGACGAGACACCACACCGGCCGGTGGCGCTGGTCACGGACGAGGCGCTGCTGGACGAACTGCTGCGCTTGGCCGCCGCAGCGGGGTGCGAGCTGGACCGGGTGCCCGATGCGGCCGCGATGCGCGGCAAGTGGACGGGTGCGCCGATGGTGCTGCTCGACCAGCGGGGTGCCCGTGAGTGCGTGCACGCCGAGCTGACCAGACGCTCCGACGTGCTGCTCGTCTGCCCAGGGCCTCCCGAGCCGGCGGGGTGGCAGGACGCGGTGGCTCTCGGCGTGGAACGCGTGGTCGAACTGCCGGCGGCCGAATCCTGGCTGATCGGTGCGCTCGCCGACGTGCGGGAGGAGCCTTCGGCGCAGCAAGGCAGGGTGCTCGCGGTTCTCGGCGGACGTGGCGGTGCCGGAGCGTCCGTGCTGGCCGCTGCGATCGGGCAAGCCGTGGTGCGCGACGGCGGTCACGGTCTGCTGGTCGACTGCGATCCGCTCGGCGGTGGGCTCGACCTGGCGCTGGGCGCCGAGAGCGAGGCCGGGCTCCGATGGCCCGCCCTGAAGTTGACCGGCGGCCGCGTCGCGGTCTCCGCGCTTCGCTCGGTGCTGCCGAAACGACCACGCGGTGGGGGTTGTCTGACGGTGCTGTCCTGTGACCGGGAAGGCCCTGGTCCACAGCCGCAGGCCGTCGCCGCGGTGGTGGAGGCGGGCAGGCGCGGCGGCGACACGGTCGTGTGCGACCTGCCGAGGCAACTGACGGATGCGGCGGGTGCCGTGCTCGACCGCGCGGATCTCGCGGTGCTCGTCGTGCCGGCCGAGGTCCGGGCGTGCGCCGCTGCGAAGCGCGTGGCCCGGCACGTGCAGGAGCGCGGGACCGAACTGCGACTGCTGGTCCGCGGCCCCTCTCCGGGCGGGTTGCGCGGCGAGCAGGTCGCAGACGTCGTCGGCATCCCTCTGCTGGCCTCCATGCGGCCAGAGCCCGGTCTCGCAGCCGCCCTGGACCGCGGGAGGTTCCCAGACCGAGCACGAGGCCCGCTCGCCGGCGCGGCACGCGTCGTGCTGAAGGCGTTGCAGTCGTGACGGCGGATCTCGTGGACAGGGTTCGGCAACGCCTCGCCACCAGCGGCGTGGAGATCACCTCCGCAGTCGTCGCGGAAGCGGTGCGCTCCGAAGCGGGTGGCGTCCTCGGCGACGCGGACGTGCTGCACGCGTTGCGAGTGCTGCGGCAGGAGTTCGTCGGAGCCGGCCCGCTCGAGGACCTCCTCACCGATCCGGACACGACCGACGTGCTCGTCACCGGGCCCGACGACGTGTGGGTCGACGGGCGGCACGGTTTGCGGCGTTCGGCCGTCCGCTTTCCCGACGAAGCTTCGATTCGCAGACTCGCGCAGCGTCTCGCGGTCGCCGCGGGACGCAGGCTCGACGAGGCGGCGCCGTACGTGGACGGCTGGCTGCCGGGAGCGGGGATCCGGTTGCACGCGGTCCTGCCACCCATCGCGGCGACGGGAACCTGTCTCTCGCTGCGGGTCCTCCGACCGACGGCGCACGACCTCGACGCCCTGCGGTCGCTGGGAACGTTCGACGCGCCGACCGCGAAGCTGCTGCGGGCCGTGGTGTCGGCCAGGCTCGCGTTCCTCGTGGTCGGCGGAACCGGTTCCGGCAAGACCACGCTCCTGGCGGCTCTGCTGGGGTGTGTGCCGGCGAGTCAGCGGGTCGTCTGCGTCGAGGACGCGGGCGAACTGCAGCCCGAACACCCACAGGTGGTGCGGCTGCTCGCCAGACCGGCCAACGTGGAAGGCGCGGGCGAGATCACCGTCCGCGAGCTCGTCCGGCAGGCGTTGCGGATGCGGCCGGACAGGATCGTGGTCGGTGAGGTCAGAGGTGCCGAGGTCTGCGAGCTCCTCGCCGCGCTCAACACCGGACACGACGGTGGAGCGGGCACGTTGCACGCGAACTCCCCGGCTGAAGTGCCCGCCCGGCTGGAGGCGTTGGCCGCGATGGGCGGGCTCGACCGCGCCGCGTTGCGGAGCCAGCTCGCGGCCGCGGTCCAGGTGGTGCTGCACATGCGCCGCGATGCCGACGGGACCCGCCGGCTCGAGGAGATCGGGGTGTTCCAGCGCGAGGGCGACGACCTCGTCGTCCTGCCGGCGTGGCGCCGCGGGCTCGGCTGGCAGGAGGCGTCCACGACGTTGCTCGGTCTGCTGGCCGCCCGTGGCACGACGGTGCCGTCGTGAGTTCCGCGATCCTGCTCGCACTGGCCGTGCTGATCCTGCCCCCGCCGGGCGTGGAACGAAGGGTGCTCCTCCTGCGGAGAGTCCCGCCTCGCCGCGTGCCGTGGTTCCGGTTGCCGAGGCCCGGAGGTGTTCTCGTCGGGCTGTTGACCGGCCTGCTGTGCGGTCCCGGAGGTGCGGTGGCCGGTGCGCTCGTGGGCGCAGTGGTCTGGCGCGGGCTGCGCTCGCGAGCAGCGGAACGTGCTCGTTTGTCGGCGACATCGGCGATCACGAGCGGCCTCGGCGCACTCGTGGTCGAGTTGAGAGCGGGAGCTCATCCGGCGACGGCCGCACAGGGTGCCGCCGAAGACTCGGAGCCCGCCGCCGCGGAAGTGCTGCGCGGCATCGCGTCAGCCGCTCGGCGTGGCGGAGACGTGGACGCGACGCTGCGCGCGTTGGCGGCCGCGCGCCCCGCGCTGCGCACCGCTCTGGGCCAGGTCGCACAGGCGTGGCTGCTGTCGAGCCGCTACGGAGTTCCGCTGGCGGACGTGCTCGACGCCGCCCGGTGCGATCTCGACCGTCGGGTCGCCTTCGCGAGGCAGGTCCAGGCCCGGATGGCCGGGCCGAGGGCGAGCGCCGCGGTGCTCGCGGTCCTGCCGTTGCTCGGCGTGCTGCTCGGCGAGCTCAGTGGCGCCCGTCCGCTGCACGTGCTCTCGTCGAGCACCGCGGGGCAGGTGCTGCTGGTGCTCGGTGCTCTGCTGATCTGCGCGGGCCTGCTCTGGAGCTCTCGCCTCACCGATCGGGCGGTGCTGCCATGAGCCTCGCCCTGCTCGCCCTCGCGCTCTTGGTGCTGCCGTCGGCCCGGTCCCCGGCAGCACGGCTCACGGCTCCGCCACGGCTTCCGGAAGCCTGCAACCGGGCGACGACGCGGGTGGACGCACCGTTCGCGCTGGCCGCCAGCTGGGATCTCTTCGCCGCGTGCCTGCGTTCCGGGCTTCCGGTGGCGACCTCGGTGCGGGCGGTTGTCGCGGGTGTGCCCGAGCAGGCCGTCGCGACCCTCCGGCGGGTGGGCGACCTGCTGGCTCTCGGTGCGGACCCGGTGACGGCGTGGGCGCCGGCCCTCGACCAGCCGGACACCGCGCCGCTGGCACGAGGTGCGCGCCGCACCGCCAGATCCGGCGCCGCATTGGCCGGAGTGGCCACCGACCTGGCCGCGCAGGTGCGGGCGAGAGCCGTGGACGAGGCAGAGGCCCGTGCTCAGCGAGCGGCGGTCCTGATCGCCGGGCCCCTGGCGCTGTGCTTCCTACCGGCGTTCGTGTGCCTCGGCGTGCTCCCGGTCGTCATCGGTCTCGCGAGCCGGTTCCTGTCGACCTGGTGAAGAAGTGTCCACAACGGACGAATAGGAGGAGAGATGTTCCGACGGATCAGAGTCAGGCTCGCCGCAGCGCTGCGCGGTGACGACGGGATGAGCACTGCGGAGTACGCCATCGGCACCCTGGCTGCAGCGGCGATCGCCACCGCGCTGTACCTCGTGCTCAGCAGTGACGCGGTGGCGTCGACGCTGGCGAGCCTGGTTCAGCGGGCGCTGTCGGTGGGGCCCTGATGCGGTGCCGCTCGCCGGCCGACCGGGGCGGGGTGACGGTCGAGGCCGCGATCGCGGTGTGCGGACTGCTGGTCGTCCTGGTGCTCGGTGCATGCGGGGTCACCGCGGTGATCGGGCAGTTGCGCTGCACCGATGCCGCACGTGAGGCCGCCCGGCTCGTCGCGCGCGGCGAGCGGGACCGTGCTGAGGCGGCCGTCAGGTCGGTCGCACCGGCCGGGGCGCGGGTGGTCGTGCATTCGGAAGGGGACGCGGTCCGGGTGGAGGTGTCCGCGGAACCAGCGCTCGGTCTGCTGCCCGGCGTCCATCTCAGGGCTCAGGCGTTCGCGGTCCTCGAGCCAGGGGACGACCGATGACCGGCAGGGGGTCCGACCGGGGCTCCGCGACGGTCTGCGGGATCGGAATGTTGGCGGTGCTGTTCCTGCTGATCGCCTTCGGCGTGCACCTCGGCGGTGCGGTGCTGCTGCGTCACCGGGTCGCTGCGGCGGCGGATCTGGCTGCCCTGGCGGCAGCGACGACCCTCCCGGACGGCGAAGTCGAGGCGTGCACCCGTGCGCGCTGGGTGGCGGACCGGATGGGGGCGACCGTCGACTCCTGCACGGCGGACGGGTGGAACGTGACCGTCGAGGTGTCGGGTGCGTTGGACGTCGTCGGTACGACCAATGCACGGGCACGGGCAGGCCCGGCCGAAGGGTGATGCGGCTCGGGCACGACGAACGGTCGTCGGGCGGCGGTGAGCGGACTCACACCGCGCCACGGCGATGACGAACGGTGATGCGGTGGGGGAGAAACAGTTCTGCCGCTCGTCCGGCGACCACTCGTTCGTCGTTCCACAGCTACCAGTTGTCGAACGGGGGTTACCTGCCGTCACGTCCGTGTCGTTACTTCTAGTAGTGACACCGACACGGTGTCCAACACCGACACGGTGTCTGCGGACCAAGGAGGCGACAGAAGATGGAGTGGTCGGATAGTTGGCGCGGGGCCTTCCGCATCGAGCTGCGTGCTGAGGCGGTCGGCCTCGCGTGGCGCGGTTGGCCCGTGTTGCCGGGAACCTATCCGGCGGACTCCCAGAACGGGGCCGCCCAGTGGGCGGGCCGCAGCGGAGTCGAGCAGGACGGTCCGGTGCCCGTGCACAGCGACTGGCAGGACCGTCTGGGCACCAACCCCGACGAGGTGGCCGCGTGGTGGACGGGTCGCTCGTACAGCCTGCTGGTGGCGACCGGCCTGATCGCCGACGCCGTCGAGGTGAGTGCCGACCTGGGTCGTCGCGCCGCCGTCGCGCTTCGGGCGATCGGCATCCCGGTGCCGATCGTCGCCTCGCCGTCCGGCCGCTGGTCGTTCCTGGTGGCGGCGGGGCAGCCGCTGCGGCCGGACCTGGCGGAGCACGAGGACGTGCGGCACTACGGCGAAGGGCAGTACATCCCGCTGCCGCCCACGCCGTTCCAGCACGGAGTCGTGCACTGGCGGGTCAAGCCGCAGATCTGCGGCTGGAACCTGCCGCAGTCCGACATCGTCCAGGACGCGCTCGTCGAAGCCGTTCACGACCCGGCGTTCGACCCCGCTCAGCGACTCGTCGCGGCTGACCGTTCCTGATCAGTTCCGAGAACCCGGCCGTGCTGGGCGTCGTGGCCCCCCTCCCCGACAACCCCGAGTACGACGTCCAGCACGGCCACTCCACCCGCCTTGTCCAGCGGATCGTTGCCGTTCCCGCACTTCGGCGACTGAACGCAGGACGGGCAGCCTGCCGGACAGGCACACGAAGCGATTGCCTCCCGAGTAGCGATCAACCACGGGACCACAGCGGCGAAGCCGCGGTCGGCGAAGCCGGCTCCCCCGGGATGACCGTCGTGCACGAACACCGTCGCCTCCCCGGTGTCCCGGTGCAATGCGGTCGACACCCCGCCGATGTCCCAGCGGTCGCAGGTCGCGAAGAGCGGTAGCAGGCCGATCGCCGCGTGTTCGGCAGCGTGCAGTGCGCCGGGGACGCGCGCCGGATCCAGGCCGGCGCTCCCCGGCGCACTGCCGCGCAGTAGGTCATCGCTCACCGTGTACCAGACGGCCCTGGTGTGCAGGGTCTGAGCGGGCAGGTCCAGCGCGACCTGGTCCAGCACCTGGCCTGAGGGCAGCTTCCTCAGGTAGCCGACGACCTGCGAGGTCACCTCCACCTCGCCGAGACACACGGTGACGCCCACGTACTCGCGTCGCTCCAGCGTGCGGACGACAGAGATGTCGATGACGTCGCGCGGTGTGGTCGTCCACTCCGGGTCCTCGGCGTGCACCAGGGCGAGGCCGTTCTCCAGGTCGAGTTCGTCGACGACGTACGAGGCGCCCTGGTGCAAGTACACCGCCCCGGGATGGACGGCCCAGCAGGCGGAACCGGGATCGACCGTGCCCAGCATGCGACCGGAATCCGCTTCGACCACGACGATCTGCTCGCCGCCCGAGCCGCGGATGTCCACGCCGGCGTGCGGCCGGTCGCGCGACGTCCAGTACCAGCCGTTGGGGCGCTTGCGCAACAGGCGTTCGGCGACCAGGTCGTCCACCACCGCCTGCGCGGCCGCACCGCCGAATTCCTCCAGACACGCAGGGGTGAGTGGCAACTCCGCCGCGGCGCAGGCGAGTTGCGGTCCGAGCACGTAGGGGTTCCTCGGATCGAGCACGGTCGCCTCGACCGGGCGGTCCAGCACAGCGGAGGGGTTGTGCACCAAGTAGGTGTCCAACGGATCGTCCCTGGCGACGAACACGACGAGGGCGCTGTCGCCCGAGCGTCCGGCCCTCCCTGCCTGTTGCCAGAAGGAAGCCAGTGTCCCCGGATACCCGGCCACGACGACGGCGTCGAGACCGGCGATGTCCACACCGAGTTCGAGGGCGTTCGTCGTCGCCACGCCGAGCAGGCTCCCCGACGAGAGCGAACGCTCGAGCGCACGCCGTTCCTCGGGGAGGAAACCCGCCCGGTACGCGGCGACACGTCCGGCCAGCTCATCGTCCACTTCGGACAGAACGCGCCGGGCACCGAGTGCCGTCAACTCGGCGCCGCGCCGCGACCGCACGAAGGCCAGCGTGCGCGCGCCTTCCACCACCAGGTCCGCGAGGATCCTCGACGTCTCCGCTCCTGCCGACCGCCGCACCGGCGCGCCGTGCTCGCCGGCGAGTTCCTGCAGCAGTGGGGGTTCCCAGAGCGCCACGGTCCGCCCGGAACGCGGCGAGGCGTCCTCCGTCACGGCGACGACGTCGGCACCCAACAGGCGACCGGCGGAGAGGGCGGGGTCCGACACCGTCGCCGACGCCAGCACGAACACCGGGTTCGACCCGTAACGCTGTGCCATGCGCCGCAACCTGCGCAGCAGCAAGGCGACGTGAGAGCCGAAGACGCCGCGATAGGAGTGGCACTCGTCCACGACGACGTAGGACAGGCGGCGGAAGAACCTGGCCCATCGCGAGTGCGCGGGCAGCACTCCGCGATGCAGCATGTCCGGATTGCTGAACACCCAGTTGGCGTGTGCCCGAACCCAGTCCCGCTCGGCCATCGGCGTGTCACCGTCGAACGATGCGGCTCGCACGCCGTCGAGCCCGAGCGCGTTGACCGCGCGAAGTTGATCCGCGCCAAGGGCTTTGGTCGGCGAGAGGTAAAGAGCGGTGGCCTTGGGGTCGTTCAGCAGTGTGCTGAGGACGGGGAGCTGGTAGGCCAGCGACTTGCCCGACGCCGTGCCGGTGGCCAGCACGACGTTGTGTCCTGTCCACGCCAGTTCTGCTGCGTCCCGCTGATGCCGCCACGGCCGCGTCACGCCGGTGCCGCGCAACGCGGTCACGACCGGCTCGGCGGCCCAGTCCGGCCACTCGGCGAACCCGGCCGGGCGTTGCGGAAGATCGCTTACATGTGTTAAAGGCGACTCTCCGGCAGGTACGCCGGCCAGGACTCGATCGAGCAGCCGGCGTCCTCGATCGAGTTCGCCCTGATCTGCCACGTTTTTCAGCTTCGCACATCGCTCCGACAACGCTGCGACGCCGGCCGGGAAGAGGGTTGATCGATAACAGTGTGTGCACGGATGGGCACGTACCCGTGTGTTGTTGCTAACACCCCATAGACTCCGCGAATCGCATCCAATGAGGGATGCATCACGTTGCGCCGGGGCCGGCGCAGGCTGGGCGGCTCCTGCGCAGCAACAGGCAACAGTCACCAGGAGGACGGATGTCCCGGCAATTCCTCGCGGAGGGTCTCGAACTCTCCGGAGGTGATCGCGGCGTGGTCGCCGTGGTCGCCGTGGTCGCCCTGGCTGCTCTCGCCGTCGGGTATGTGTTGCTGCGGGAGGTTCTGGCCGCAGGCCAGGGAACCTCGAAGATGCAGGACATAGCCAAGGCGGTTCAGGAGGGCGCAGCGGCCTACCTCAACCGGCAGTTCCGAACGCTCGGCATCTTCGTCGTCGTCGTGTTCGTCCTGCTGTTCCTGCTCCCCGCGGACGACACCAACGAGCGCATCGGACGGTCGCTGTTCTTCATCGTCGGCGCTGTCTTCTCAGCGACCATCGGCTACCTCGGCATGTGGTTGTCGACCCGCGCGAACGTGCGCGTCGCCGCCGCCGCCAGAGAGACCGGCGGCCGGGAGAAGGCCATGCGCGTCGCCTTCCGCACCGGTGGCGTGGTGGGCATGATGACCGTCGGCCTCGGCCTCTTCGGTGCGGCCGTGGTGGTGTTCGTGTACACGGGCCAGGCTCCGAAGGTGCTGGAAGGCTTCGGTTTCGGTGCCGCACTGCTCGCCATGTTCATGCGTGTCGGCGGCGGAATCTTCACCAAGGCGGCGGACGTGGGCGCCGACCTGGTCGGCAAGGTCGAGCAGAACATCCCTGAGGACGACCCGCGCAACGCCGCCACGATCGCCGACAACGTCGGCGACAACGTCGGCGACTGCGCCGGCATGGCCGCCGACCTCTTCGAGTCCTACGCGGTCACCCTCGTCGCCTCGCTCATCCTGGGCACCGCCGCGTTCGGCGCGCAGGGCCTGCTCTTCCCGCTGATCGTGCCCGCCATCGGCGTGTTCACCGCGGTGATCGGCGTCTACATCACCAGCGCCCGGACCGGGGAGAGCGGCCTCGCAGCGATCAACCGCTCCTTCTACATCTCCGCGGTGATCTCCGCGGTGCTGTGCACGGTCGCGGCGTTCGTCTTCCTGCCCAGTTCGTTCGCGAACCTGACCGGCGTGTCCGACACCATCAAGGGCACCAGCGGCAACCCGGCCCTGATCGCCGCCATCGCGGTGATCATCGGCATCGTGCTGGCAGGTGTCATCCTCTGGCTGACCGGATACTTCACCGGCACCGAGCACAAGCCGGTCAAGGAGGTGGGCAAGACCTCGCTGACCGGTGCGGCCACGGTGATCCTGTCCGGTATCTCGGTCGGCTTCGAGTCGGCGGTCTACACGGCCGTGGTGATCGGTGCCGCCGTGTACGGCGCGTTCCTCCTGTCCGGTTCAGTCGTGGTTGCGCTGTTCGCCGTCGCGCTCGCCGGTTGCGGTCTGCTCACCACGGTCGGCGTCATCGTCGCCATGGACACCTTCGGCCCGGTCAGCGACAACGCGCAGGGCATCGCCGAGATGTCCGGTGACGTCGAGGGCGAGGGTGCTCGGATCCTCACCGAACTCGACGCGGTCGGCAACACCACCAAGGCGATCACCAAGGGCATCGCGATCGCCACGGCGGTGCTCGCCGCGACCGCGCTCTTCGGCTCGTACAGCGACGCGATCACCCAGGCGCTCGCCAGGGTCGGTGCCGCCGCGAACCTGCCTTCGTCCTTCTCGTTCGTGGTGTTCAGCCCGAACGTGCTGGTCGGTACGGCCCTCGGTGCGGCCGTGGTGTTCATGTTCTCGGGTCTGGCGGTCAACGCCGTGACGCGGGCGGCCGGTGCGATCGTCTTCGAGGTGCGCCGCCAGTTCCGGGACAACCCCGGCATCATGGACGGCTCGGTGAAGCCGGAGTACGGCAAGGTCGTCGACATCTGCACCAAGGACTCGTTGCGCGAACTGGCCACTCCAGGGCTCCTCGCGGTGCTGGCGCCGATCGCGGTCGGCTTCGGTCTCGGCGTCGGCCCGCTGGCCGGCTACCTCGCGGGCGCCATCGCGACCGGCACCCTGATGGCCGTGTTCCTCGCGAACTCCGGTGGAGCCTGGGACAACGCCAAGAAGCTGGTCGAGGACGGCAACCACGGGGGCAAGGGCTCCGACGCCCACGCCGCGACCGTCATCGGCGACACCGTGGGTGACCCCTTCAAGGACACCGCCGGCCCGGCGATCAACCCGCTGATCAAGGTCATGAACCTGGTCTCACTGCTGATCGCACCGGCGATCGTCACGTTCTCGGTGGGACCCGACGCGTCGGCCGGTCTGCGGATCTCGATCGCCGTGGTGGCCGTCGTGATCATCGTGACGGCTGTCGTGGTGTCCAAGCGCCGCGGCACCGCCATCGCGGAGCCCTCCGCGGAGCCGGTGGGCAAGCGCGCTGCCTGATCGCGTGTGACGTGGAAGACCCCTGCGGGTGATTCTCGCCCGCAGGGGTCCTTTCGTGTGATCAGCGCCACGGGGGTGTGTGCGGGAGCCGGGTACTTTCGATTCTCGTCAGCACGTCGCGCAAGACAGGAGTTCCACATGAGGCGTCGCCTCGCCACGGCGGTGGGCACCAGCGTGCTCGCCTTCTCGATCCTCGCCGGCTGCGGTTCGGGCGGATCGAGCAGCGCACCCGCGTCCGCGACGACGACGCAGTCCTCGAACGACGCCGCGGTCGCGTACGTGGACAAGGTCTGCGCGGCGTCCTCGTCCTTCGCGGGGGTGTCGGACAAGGCCCCCAAGCTCGACTCGAGCAGTCCGGAACAGCTCAAGGCCGCGATGGCCACCTACATGGGCGAACTCGCCGGCGCGTTCACCAAGCCGGCGACGGACCTCAAGAACGTCGGCACGTCGCCGGTCGCGGGTGGTGATGAGGTGGTCACCAAGATGGCCGACACGTTCACCCAGCTCGGAACGACCTTCACCGACGCCAAGACCAAGGTGGAGCATGCGGACGCGAACGACCCGAGCGGCGGTATGCAGGTCGCCGGTGAGTCGCTCGCCAAGCTGAGCGATCTCGCGGACCCGCTGAAGAGCGTCAAGTCCGTGCCCGAGCTGTCGAAGGCGGCCGAGCGAGCGCCCAAGTGCCAGCACATGGCGGCGCTCGGCGACGGCGGCTCCCCGTCGGTGTCTCCCACCTCCTGATCGCCTCAGGACTGCTCGTGTTCTTCGCGTGTCTGCTGACAGTGATCGAACGTGTGTTCTACGCTTGATCACGTGGGGCAGCTGTCCTTCTACTCGGCCGAGGCGCGTCAGCCGGGCGTGGCGGACCTGGCCGGGCTGCTGTGCGGGCCTGGTCAGGCGGTGAGCTTCGCGCGTGGCACCGCGGCCAGGCTGTCCGTGGTCCTCCACGAGCAGTGGCGGGCGAAGGCGTTGTCGCTGGCCTGCGCCGAACGCGGCGTCGAAGCGCAGGTCCTCGCGACCGAGGAGGGGCACCCGCTGGTCCGCACGGCGTTCCGCACCGACCTGTCCGGCTTGGCGGCGCGGTGGCTCCGCGGTGCGGTCAAAGGCGTCCCCCGGGAATTCGATCTCGACGGTTCGGTGTTGAGATTGTGGGCACTCTCGGCGGGTAAGTGGGTGGAATCGGGGTACGTGCTCGGTTTGGATCCCCACGCGCCGGACACTCATGAGCCACTGCACGCAGCGTTGGCGGCGTCCGGCTTGCCGTCCACCTTGCTGGGTGTCAGGGGTGGTGGGCCTGCCCTCCGCGTGACCGGGAGACGCAGGTTGGCGCGACTCGCCGAACTGGTGGGGAGCCCTCCGCGAGGAGTCGCCGAAGACACGTGGCCGGCGGCGTAGTCGTCCTCTTGGCGGGCGAACGGAGACAGTTGTGTCACTCTGTCTCCTCTACGGGCTACCCGTCCGGCGACGCGGACAGTGCACACTGGCGGGTTGAGACATCAGGGTTGGAAGAGAGCGGGACAGCGTGGCTGGAGCGACACGAACGAGAAAGAGCACCGGGGGAACGGCTGACGGCAATCGCCGGTTGGTGATCGTCGAGTCGCCCGCGAAGGCGCGCAAGATCGCGTCCTACCTCGGCAGCAACTTCGTCGTGGAGTCCTCCAAGGGACACATCCGGGACCTGCCGCGGGGCGCCGCCGACGTGCCCGCCAAGTACAAGGGCCAGCCCTGGGCGCGTCTCGGCGTCGACGTGGACCACGACTTCGAGCCCCTCTACGTGGTCACCGCGGACAAGAAGTCCACCGTCACCGAGCTCAAGGAAGCTCTCAAGAACGTCGACGAGCTCTACCTCGCGACAGACGGTGACCGCGAGGGTGAGGCCATCGCCTGGCACCTGCTCGACACGCTGAAGCCGAAGATCCCCGTCCGCCGCATGGTCTTCCACGAGATCACCGA
>DASYMV010000009.1:0-13296 GCA_036008865.1 Pseudonocardiaceae bacterium
CCGCCGCGGAGCCCGGCCGGGTGACCGGATCGGCCTGCTGTTCGACGACGCCGTGCACGCCTACGTCGGGATGCTGGCCGTTCTCAAGATTCATGCCGCCTACGTCCCGCTCGACGTCGGCTACCCGACCGACCGGCTGTCGTTCATCGTGCGCGACGCGGGCGTGCGCCAGGTGTTGTCACTCGGGCATCTCCGGGACCGCCTCGAGTCGGTGGACGTCGAACTCGTGCACGTCGACGAATCCACGGCGCTCATCGAATCCGAGGACATCTGCCGGCTCACCGACACCGAGCGGGGTGATCCGGTCGACGAGCTGTGCTACATCATCTACACCTCGGGCTCCACGGGTAGACCGAAAGGCGTCGCCATACGGCACGCCAGCATCTGCAACTTCGTCCGGGTCGCCGCGGAGGTCTACGGGATCGAACCACAAGACCGCGTCTACCAGGGCATGACCATTGCGTTCGACTTCTCGGTCGAGGAGATCTGGGTTCCCCTGATCGCGGGGGCCACCCTCGTCCCGAAACCACCTGGCTCCACCCTGCTCGGTCACGAGTTGCGCGAGTACCTGACCGCGAACGACATCACGGCGATGTGTTGCGTCCCCACCCTGCTCGCGACCCTCGACGAGGACGTTCCCCGCCTGCGGTTCCTCCTCGTGTCCGGTGAGGCGTGTCCCCGTGACCTCGTCAGCCGATGGCACCGGTCGGACCGGCGGTTCCTCAACGTCTACGGTCCCACCGAGGCGACGGTCACCGCGACGTGGACATCGCTGCACCCGGACAAGCCGGTGACCATCGGGGTTCCCCTGCCCACCTACTCCGTCGTGATCCTCCACCCGGACGAGCCGGAGGAACTGCAACCGGGCGCCGTGGGTGAGATCGGCATCGCCGGGATCGGGCTGGCGACCGGGTACGTCAACCGCACCGACCTCACCGAGCGCTCCTTCATTCCCGACTTCCTCGGGATCGAGGGCAACACGTCCGGCAGGATCTACCGGACCGGCGACCTCGGCCGGTTCAACGACGAGGGTGAGATCGAGTACCACGGCCGCATCGACACCCAGGTCAAGATCAGGGGTTTCCGGATCGAACTGACCGAGATCGAGTCGGTCCTGCTGCAGGTCCCCTGCATCGCCCAGGCGGTGGTCGACACCTACGAGTCCGCGCCGGGCCAGGTGGAACTGGTCGGCTACTACAGCCTGCGCGCGGACGCGTCCGGGGTGAGCACCCAGGACGTCTACGACCACCTGCGCGGACGCCTTCCGGCGTACATGGTGCCCTCCTACCTCGAAGAGCTCGCGGTCGTCCCGATGCTCCCGAGCGGCAAGGCCGACCGCAAGAACCTCCCCGCGCCGTCGGGAAAGCGCGCCCTCGCGGCGCAGCACGACCACGTCGCACCAGCGGCCGGCGTCGAGAGCGTGCTCGCGGACGCGATGGGTGGCGTCATGGGTGTCGGCCAGGTGTCGGCAGAGGCTCACTTCTTCGACGACCTGGGTGCGAACTCCCTCCTGCTGGCGCAGTTCTCCGCGAAGGTGCGCAAGCACGCCGACCTGCCGCCGGTCTCCATGAAGGACATCTACCAGCACCCGACGATCCGCGACCTCGCCGCCGCTCTGCGGAAGGCGGGTCCTGCCCCGGCCGTTTCGCCTGGATCGGAGCCCGTGGTGGCGGCGGGCGGCCAGCGGCAGTACGTGTTCTGCGGAGCCCTGCAGCTGCTGGTGTTCTTGGCGTACGCCTACGTGGTGGCGTTCGTCGGCGAGCGTGCTTCGCTGTGGATCGCCTCTGGGCGCACCCCGATCGAGTTCTACCGCCGGACGGTCGAGGCAGGGGCAGTGGGACTCCTCGTCCTCTGCACCGTGCCGATCATCGCGAAGTGGGTGCTCATCGGTCGCTGGACACCGCGGGAGATACCGGTCTGGAGCCTGTCCTACGTCCGCTTCTGGATCGTCAAGATGCTCGTCATGTTCAACCCGATGGCCCTGTTCGCGGGCTCACCGATCTACGTCCTGTATCTCAGGGCGCTCGGCGCGAAGGTAGGCCGAGGCGTCGCGATCTTCTCCCGGAACGTGCCCGTGTGCACCGACCTGCTCACCGTTGGCGAGGGCACGGTCATCCGCAAGGACTCGTTCCTCCCGTGCTACCGGGCGCGCGACGGGGTCATCCAGACGGGCCCGGTGACGATCGGGAAGAACGTGTTCATCGGCGAGATGACGGTGCTCGAGGTCGAGACGTCGATGGGCGACGGCGCCCAACTCGGCCACACCTCCTCGCTGCACCGCTCCCAGGCCGTGCCTGCGGGCGAGCACTGGCACGGTTCACCCGCGCAGCGAACCGGCGTGGACTACCTCCGCGTCCCCCCGGCCGAGTGCGGAACCTCGCGTCGGTTCAGCTTCGGAGTTCTGCAGCTGTTGGGCGTGCTGGGCATCTACCTGCCGCTGGGGATCGGAATCGCGGCGTTGTTCAGCACGGTCCTGGTTCCGCGGTCGGAGTCGTTCACCAGTTGGCTCTTCTTCCGTGACGAGCTGGCCAACTCTGCCGTGCTGTTCTTCGCTCCGCTGATCGTGAGCCTCGTCCTGGTGCTCACCGTGCCACGGGCGCTGAACCTGGCACTTCGACCGGACCGGGTCTACCGGCTGTATGGTCTGCGCTACTCGGCCCAGCGGACCATCGCGCGCATGACCAACAACAGGTTCCTCATGATGGTGTTCGGTGACAGCTCGTACATCGTCCACTACCTGCGGGGGCTCGGATACGACCTCGGTCGGGTTGAGCAGACCGGGTCGAACTTCGGGGTCCTGCAGAAGCACGAGTCCCCGTTCCTGGTCAGCGTGGGCAGCGGCACGATGGTCTCCGACGGCCTTTCGATGGTCAACACCGACTTCTCCAGCACGTCCTTCCGGGTGTCACGAGCCTCGATCGGCCCGCGCTGCTTCGTCGGCAACAACATCGTCTACCCGTCGGGTGGCAGGATCGGCGAGAACTGCCTGCTGGGCACGAAGGCCATGATCCCGCTGGACGGTGAGGTCAGGGAGGGCGTCGGCCTGCTGGGGTCACCGTGCTTCGAGATTCCGCGGTCGGTCGAGCGCGACCACGGTTTCGACCACCTGAAGAGCGGGGACGAGTTCCACCGCCGCCTCAAGGCCAAGAACCGGCACAACACGGTCACCATTGGTTTGTTCTTGCTCGCGCGGTGGTTCTTCTTCTTCGTCGTCACGCTGCTCGCCCAGATCGCCTCGGATCTCTACGACCGGTTCGGCGCGGTGGCGTTCGCGGTGAACATCGTCTTCACCGTCGTGTTCGGCATCGTTTACTTCTCAGTGCTCGAACGCGCTGGTGCGGGCTTCCGGAAACTGCGTCCGCAGTACTGCTCGATCTACGATCCCTACTTCAGGTGGCACGAACGCTTCTGGAAGATGAACGTCGGCAGGTACATCTCCGTATTCAACGGCACGCCGTTCAAGAGCGCGGTGTGGCGGCTGCTGGGCGTGCGGGTAGGCCGCAGGGTCTTCGACGACGGTTGCGGCATCGTGGAGAAGACCCTGGTCACCATCGGGGACTGCTGCACCCTCAACCTGGGCAGCATCATCCAGTGCCACTCACTGGAGGACGGCACGTTCAAGTCCGACCGGTCGACGATCGGTGCCGGCTGCACGCTCGGAACCGGCGCATTCGTCCACTACGGCGTCACGATGGGCGACGCCTCGGTGGCCGAGGCCGACTCCTTCGTCATGAAGGGATCGGAACTCGAGCCGCACGCCGTGTGGCGGGGCAACCCTGCGATGGAGGTGGAGGCGGCGTCCCCCGTGCGCTCAACGGAGGGACGCAGCCGCCTCCGCATCTCGTGACGGGTAGGCGAACGCCTCACCGGAGACGGTCAACCGCACGGTGGTGCCGGGCGCGGGCAGCGCCCCGCCCGACACCCGTGCGGTGACCCGCGGCCCGGCCGGAAGCAGGTCCAGCCGCACGGACGCGTCGTGGCCGAAGTAGCTGACGTCGCTCACTCGGGCGTCCACGCCGGCCGTGCCGCCACCGTCGTGCAACTGGATCTGCTCGGGGCGGATGAGCACCTCGGCCGGCCCGTCGCCCGAGGGTGACCGGACGGCGAGCGTGCCCAGGGCGCACTCGGCAAGGCCGTCGCGCAGCTGCGCGGGCAGCAGCACGGCCTCGCCGACGAAGCTCGCGACACCCTGGTCTTGCGGCGTCCCGTAGACGATCTCCGGGGCGTCGAGCTGCACGAGGTGCCCCTCGCGCATCACGGCGACCTGGTCGGCGAGCGACAGCGCCTCGGCCTGGTCGTGGGTGACGAGCACCGCGGTGGCCGAGGTCGCCCGCAGAGCTTCGGCGACGGCCCGGCCGGTGCCCTCGCGCAGGCCGGCGTCGAGTGAGGAGAACGGTTCGTCGAGCAGGACCACGGCGGGTTCGGGTGCCAAGGCCCGCGCGAGGGCGACACGCTGCTGCTGACCGCCGGAGAGCTCGTGCGGATAGCGCCCGGAGACCCGCTTGTCCAGGCCCACCAGGTCGAGCAGCTCCGCCACGCGCTGTCCGGCCCGGCGAGCGCGTCTCGTGAGGCCGAAGGTGATGTTGTCGGCCACGGTCAGGTGTGGGAAGAGCGCCCCTTCCTGCGGCACGTAGCCCACCCTGCGCCGCTGCGGCGGGGTCGAACGGCGGTCGGAGAACACCAGTTCGTCGCCGAAGGCGATGGTGCCGGAGTCGGGGTCCGCGAAGCCTGCGATGAGCCGCAGCAACGTCGTCTTGCCGCATCCCGAGGGACCCAGGACGGCGGTGAAGCTCTCCGCGGGGACGAGCAGGTCGATCCCCTCGAGGACCGGTGTGGCACCGAAGGACTTCGTGACGCCTCGGATCGTGAGTGCGGTCATCCCCGTGTTCCCCTTCTCGCTTCGCGGGTGAGCAGGTACGTGGCCGGTGCGGACAGCAGCACCATCAGTGCGGCGTAGGGGGCGGCAGCACCGTAGGCGACGCTGTCGCTGTAGCTCCAGAACTGCGTGGCGAGCGTCTGGGTGCCGATCGGCGCGAGCAGCAGCGTGGCCGTCAACTCGGTGACGACCGCGATGAACACCAGGGCAGCGCCCGCCCCGAGTCCGGGCGCGATGAGCGGCAGCGTGACGCGGCGGAACGTGGACATCCGCGTGACTCCCAGGCTGTGCGCGACGTCGTCGAGCAGCGGCGGTGCCTGGGCGAGCGCGGAACGCACGTTGACGACGGCTCGGGGCATGAACAGGATCGCGTACGCCACGACGAGCAACACGGTGGTCTGGTACACCGCCGGCGCAATCCGGATGGCGATCGTGACCAGTGCCAGGGCGACGACGATGCCGGGCAGCGCGTTGCCGAAGTACGTGCTGCGCTCCAGCGCGATGCTCAGCAAGCCGCGGTGGCGAACGCACAGCCAGGCGACCGGGATCGCGAGGACGACGGTGCAGACCGATGCGAGCGCCCCCAGGCCGAGCGACGTGGCCGTCGTGGACACCAGCGAGTCCAGGGAGAACTCGGCGGAGTCACCGGTCGCGAGCCAGTAGGCGAGGCTGCCGAGGGGGACGGCCAGGGCGAGAGCGGTCACGACCGCCAGGGCGAGCAGCGCGAGCGGCGTGAGGCGACCCAGCCGGGCACGTGTGGCCGGCCGTGCCGTACCGGCACCGACGCGGGAGTAGCGCGCCCGGCCGCGCAGTTTCAGCTCCGCGAGCAGCAGTACGAGGCAGCACAGCACGAGCACACCGGCGAGCATGTTGGCTGCCGGCCCGTTGAACGACGACTGGTACTGGTCGTAGATCGCCGTGGTGAAGGTGGGGAATCGCAGCATCTGCAGCGCACCGAACTCGGCCAGCAGGTGCAGCGCGACCAGCAGGCAGCCGCCGAGCAACGCCGGGCGCAACTGCGGCAGAACCACCCGGCGGAAGGTGCGCCAGGGGGTGTGCCCCAGCGCGTGGGCGGTCTCCTCCAGCGCCGGGTCGAGCCCGCGCAGCGTGGCGGTGACGGGTAGGTAGACGAACGGGAAGTAGGACAGCGTGACGATGAGCAGCGCGCCCCCGTAGCCCGTGGCGGCGGGCACCAGCGACACCCAGCCGTAGCTGTTCACGAAGGCCGGGATGGCGAGCGGGGCGACGAGCAGCACGTTCCACAACCTGCGCCCCGGCAGGGTCGACCGTTCGACCAGCCAGGCGGCGCCGGTGCCGATGACCGCGCACAGCAGGACGCACCCGGCGGTGAGTCTCGTGGTGTTCCACAACAGCTCACCGGTGCGGGGACGGAAGATCAGTCGCTGTGCCTCGTCCCAGCCGGTGCTGAACGTGTAGCCGACGACGAACCCCAGCGGCACGAGCGCGACCAACGCCACCAGGACCGCCGCCACCAGAAGCAGCGGGGGGTAGGACTGCCGCTTGCCTGCCGAGCGCTGTTGTTCCTGCGGTACACCGAGGCCCCCGTCACCGGCGGTGACGGGGGCTCGTCGTGGATCGGTGCCGAGCTCCATCAACTCAGATCAGGCCCGACTGCTGCATGAGCTCGACGACCTTGGGACCGTTGAGCTTCGCGACGTCGACGACCGGCGGGTCGACCTCGCCGAGCGGCTTGAGCTTGGCGTTCGGGGTCACGTCCTTGCCGATCGCGTACTCGAACGCGTTGCTGTCAGCCAGGATCTGCTGACCGTTCTTGCCGGTCAGGTACTTGACGAACTGCTGGGCCTGGGCCTGGTTCTTGCTCGACTTCAGCACACCCGCGCCGGAGACGCTGACGAACGCGCCTGCGTCCTTGTTGCCGAAGTACTTCAGCTCGGTGTTCGCGCTGTTCGCGCCGGACTCCGCGCGGTCCTTGAACCAGTAGTAGTGGTAGATCACGCCACCGGAGATCTCACCTGAGTTCACCGCCTTCATGACGGCGCCGTTGCCCTGGTAGATCCTCGCGTTCTCCTTCAGCGCCTTCAGCCACTCCTTCGTCGCGTCCTCGCCCTTGACCTCGAGCACGGCGCTGACGATCGCCTGGAAGTCCGCACCTGCCGCGGCGACGCCGAACTTGCCCTTCCACTGCGGCTGGGCGAGATCCATGATCGACGTGGGCAGCTGGTCCGCGGTGAGCTGCTTGGAGTTGTAGGCGAAGACCGTCGCGCGGGCCGCGAATCCGGCCCAGTTCTTGCTGGAGGGGACGAACTGGCTCGGCACCTGTGCGAGGGCGGCGTCGTCGACCCTGGAGAACCCGCCCTTGCTGTCGACGAGGCTCATCGCCGGGGAGTTCTCGGTGACGAACACGTCAGCGGGCGACGCCGCGCCCTCCTGGACGATCTGGTTCGCGAGCTCGAAGTCCTTGCCCGACCGGATGTTGACCTTGATCCCGGTCTCCTTGGTGAACCCGTCCACCATGGCCTTGACGAGGTCCTCGTGCTGCGCGTTGTAGAGGGTCAGGGTTCCGCCGCCGGACGACGCCGTCGACGACCCGGACCCGCTGCTGCCGCACGCCGTCATCGCCAAGGCGGCGGCGATGAGTCCTGCCACCATCGCCGTCGTGCGCTTGGTCCTGCGCATGCCGCCTCATCTCTGCCGTAGGTCTCACTTAGGTTAGCGATACCTTACGTCAGCGGGCGCTCAGCTCAATCGGCCATCGAGGTGGCGAGGATCACGCCGGACCGACTTCGCCTGCCGGGCGCACATCCGTGCAGCCGCCGCCTCAGACGATTCGTGCGCCGCCGTCGACGTGCCGGACCTCACCGGTCGTGAAGCCGTTGTCGATCAGTTCCACCACGGCCCGCGCCACGTCCGTCGGCCTTCCGATGCGGCGCACGGGAAGCGATGCGGCCACCTGGTCGAACATACTCGCTCGCTCCTCGGCGCTGAGACGGTCCCAGCTCGATGTGTCCACCACCCCCGGACTGACCGCGTTGACGCGCACAGGTGCCAGTTCGATCGCGAGCGATCGCGTCAACCCCTCCACCGCCGCGTTCACCGCCGTCACCGCCACGCTGCCCGATTGCGGCCGATCGGCCGCGACACCGGAGAAGAACGTGAAGGATCCGTGCTGCGGCAACCTGGTCGCGTACACGCGGGCGACGCGGAAGTAGCCCCAGAACTTGGTCTCGAACACGTCGCGGGCCGCGTCGAGGTCGATCTCGAGGAACCGCCCGTAGGTCAACGACGCGGCCGACAGCACCACGTGGTCGACATCGCCCGTCTGGCGGGGCAGGTCGATGACGGATTTCGGGTCGCTGATGTTGACCTCCGCGCCCTGCGCGGCGTCGCCGAGGAAGTCGGCGACCTCCACGGCCCGTTCGAACTTGCGCCCCGCGATCACCACCCGGCCACCGCGATCCACCACTTCCCGTGCGGTCACCAGGCCAATGCCGGACGTGCCACCGATGATGAGAACGCGCTGTTCCTCGACCGCCATCTCCGCCTCCCTGTCCGTGGAGATCCGAAGTACCCGCTGCGCGGCCGTAGACTCACGGGCGGCGGCGTGATCTGCTGCGGTGATGGCTGATCCACGCGATGAACTCGACGAGGCCTCCCGAGCGCTCGGCATGGTGGCCGAGGCGGCCGGTTCCTACCTCAAGGCGCTGGACCACCTCCGCGTGCACGACCCCGCCGCCGAAGCTCTGCTCGACGAGCTCGGCGGCACGCTTCCGGACCGCGGGGACGGCACGCTGACGGGAATCGCGGAGCTGCTGCGGATCGGCACCCTGACGGCGACGCACTCCTCCGGGCCCCGCTTCTTCCACTTCGTCGTCGGCGGCTCCACCCCGGCCGCTCTGGCCGCCGATTGGGTCACCTCGCTGCTGGACCAGGTCGCGGGCATGTGGACGGCTTCGGCCTTCGCCACGCAGGCGGAGACGGTCGTGCTCGGCTGGCTGAAGGAGCTCTTCGGACTGCCGAGTTCGCACGGTGGCGTGCTGACCCCGAGCGCGACCTTCGCCAACCTCACCGGCCTGGCGTGCGCGCGCTGGTGGTGGGGAGAGCACCACGGTGTCGACGTGACCGCGGAAGGGCTCGCCGGGCTGCCGCGGATGCCGGTGCTCTCCAGCGGCTACGTGCACGCGAGCAGCCGCAAGGCGCTGCAGCTCCTGGGGTGCGGCCGGGACTCGGTCCAGGTCTTCGCGCGCGACGACGCCGGTCGCATCGACCTGGAGGCCATGGACCGGGCACTGGCCGCGATCGACGGACCAGCGGTGATCATCGGCAACGCCGGTGAGGTCAACGCGGGTGACTTCGACCCGATCTCGGAACTCGCGGACCTCGCCTCACGACACGACGCGTGGCTGCACGTGGACGGCGCTTTCGGTCTCTTCGCCGCGCTGTCGCCACGCACCTCGCACCTGGTGCGCGGTATCGAGCGGGCCGACTCCGTCGCGGCGGACGGGCACAAGTGGCTCAACGTCCCGTACGAGAGCGGGTTCGCATTCGTCCGCGACCCGTCCGTGCTGGGGCGCGCCTTCGGCGGCTGGAACGCGGCATACCTGCCGTCCGAGGACGACCCGCACATCAACTACAACCAGCTGGGGCCCGAGTCGTCACGGCGGGCTCGCGCGCTGCCGATCTGGGCGACGCTGCGCGCCTACGGCAGGCAGGGGCACCGCGGCATGGTCGAGCGCCACCTGGACCTGGCGCGGCGACTCGGCCGGATCGTGGAGGACTCCCCCGACCTCGAACTCCTGGCCCCGGTGAACCTCTGCGTCGTCTGCTTCCGCTACCGGCCACCCGGTGTCGCAGCCGCGGACCTGGACGAGCTGAACCGCAGGCTCGGCGAGGAACTGCTCGCCGACGGCCGCGTCTACGCGGGCACCACCGTGTACCGGGGTGTCACGGCGTTGCGTCCGGCGATCGTCAACTGGCGCACGACCGAGGACGACATCGACCTGCTCGCGACCGTCGTGCGGGAGATCGGGGCACGCCTGTCGGCGTGATCTCCGGTCGGCCGGTCGTCAACGGCGGTTCAGCAGGCTCTCGACCAGGCCGGTGATCATCGCGGAGCCCCGGACCGGCCGATAGGCCTCAGCGGCGGAGGTCAGGGCGGACAGCTCGTCCGGCGACAGCGTGATGTCGGCGGCGGCGACGTTGCGTTCCAATTGCTCGACCGAGGAGGCGCCGGGGATCGCGATCGTGCGCGGGTGGTGGATCACCCACGCCAGCGCGATCTGTGACGGTGTCGCGCCGTGGGCGTCCGCGACGTCGCGCAGCACGCCCAGCAACGGCTGCACCCGGTCGAGGTTCTCCGGCAGGAAAGCCGGGTTCAACGCGCGAACCCTGTTGGCCGGACGGTGCTGCGCGTCGTAACGCCCCGACAGCAGTCCTTGGGCGAGCGGGCTCCACGCGATCACGACGCGACCCGCGCGCTCGGCATGGGGCACGAGCTTCTGCGCGGGTTCCCGGTTGAGCAGGTTGAACTGGACCTGGTTGGACAGCACCCGGTAGCCGAGTGCGGTCTCCGCCGCCTTCCACCGCTCCAGCGAGTAGTTGCTGACCCCGACCTCGTCGACGAGACCGACCTCGCGCAGGGCCCGCATTCCGCTCATGACGGGACCGTCGCGCACGATCGGATTCGGTTGGTGGACCTGGTACAGGTCGATCCGCCGGATTCCCAGGCGGCGGGCGCTGGCCACCGCGCGCACCTGGACCACGGGCGGGACGGGCAGCACCGGGAAGATCTTCGTCGCGATCACGACCCGATCGCGGTCGATCCCCTCGAGCGCTTTGCCCAGGATTCGTTCACTGCGACCGAATCCGTAGATCTCCGCGGTGTCGAAGAGGGTCACGCCCAACTCGTGTGCGCGGCGCACCAGCCGCGTGGCTTCCTGCTCGTAGCCGGCTCCGTACCCCCACTCCTTCGAACCGAACTGCCACGTGCCCAGCCCGATCACGGAGTAGGGAGTGCGGGTGCCCAGATCGTCGAGATAGCGCATCGACACAGTGAAAATCGCCCGGCGGGCCTCGGCCACTCGATCATCGGATGAGCGCAGACTCGATTCAGCGGGAAACCGTTGCGCGGCGAGGAAGTGACTCCCATGATCACCCGACACAACGCGATCGTGGCGGTCCTGCTGGTGCTCGCCGCCCTGCTCCCGGCACAAGCCGCTCAAGCGGCACCGGCCCTGTCGTGGACCGGCTGCGGCGCCGGCCTGCAGTGCGCGACGTTGACCGTGCCGCTCGACCACAGCCGTCCGGGCGACCGCACCATCTCCGTCGCCGTCATCCGCCGTCCCGCGGGCGATCCCGCACACCGCGTCGGGTCGCTGGTGTTCAACCCCGGCGGTCCCGGAGGTTCGGGGATCGACTTCGTGCACCGCAACCTCGCGCTGGTGCCGCCGGAACTGCTGGCGCGCTTCGACTTCGTGACCTTCGACCCCCGCGGGGTCGGATCGAGCACACCCGTGCACTGCTTCGCGAGCCTTGCCGAGCAGCAGGCGTTCGCGGCGTCGGTGCCCGCGTTCTTCCCCGTCGGTCCTGCGCAGGAGCAGACCTACACACGCGCCTACCAGGACTACGGGGCCCGCTGCGCCCGGCGCAACGCCGGCCTGCTCCCGCACATGTCCACCGCCAACGTCGCCAGGGACGTGGATCTGCTCCGGCAGGCCCTCGGCGAGTCCAGCCTGACCTACTTCGGCGTCTCCTACGGCTCCTACCTGGGCACCACGTACGCGAACCTGTTTCCGCAACGGGTTCGTGCGTTGCTGCTCGACGGCGCCGACGACCCCGTGCAGTGGGTCGGTGGAGCCGATCGGAACCGCGTACCGACGTTCGTGCGCACGAGGGCCGACATCGGCTCCTCGCAGACGATGGCACAGTTCCTCGACATGTGCGCGGACGCCGGTCCGCGGTGCGAGTTCGCGGTGGGCACGGACCGCAAGGTGACCGCCGACCGGTTCAACGCGCTGATGAACATCGTCCGCCGGCAACCGGTCCCGGTCGCGACGCCGCGCGGAACGGTCCAACTGACCTACGCCATCGCCGCGGACGCGATCGCGCAGAACGCGCTCTTCACGCAGACCGCGTTCCCGCTTCTGGCCAGGGCCCTCAACCGGCTCGACCACGGCGACGGCACTCTGCTGTTGCAGTTCGCGGGCCTGTACGCCACGCCCACGACGTACGACAACGCGACCGAATCCGGCACGGCGGTGCTCTGCGTCGACGGGGACAACCCGGCCGAACCGGCGGCGTGGCCGGGCGCGGCCCGTGACGCGGATCAGCGGGCGCCTCACTTCGGTTCGCTGATGGCCTACTTCTCCTTCCCCTGCGCCGCGTGGCAGGCACGCGACGCAGGCCGCTACACCGGACCGTTCGACCGGCCGACGGCCCACCCGGTGCTCGTGGTCGGAAACAGGTTCGATCCGGCCACGCCGTACGAGGGCGCCGTGGCGCTGCGCCACCGCTTGGCCGACGCACGGCTTCTGACACTGGACGGCTGGGGGCACACCGCGCTGCTGCAACCGAGCAAGTGCGCCCACGACGCGGAGGTGCGTTACCTGGTCGACGGAACGCTGCCCGCCGCAGGCACCGTCTGCACACCCGACGCCGGCCCCTTCGACGTCCCGGCTCCGTGAGGCACCTCAGCCGAACCCACCGTCAAGAGCGCGGTCGAGGTTGATCGCCGCGCTGATGAGCGACAGGTGCGTGAACGCCTGCGGGAAGTTGCCGAGTTGCTCGCCGGTCAGGCCGATCTGCTCGGCGTAGAGGCCGACGTGGTTGGCGTAGGTGAACATCTTCTCCAGCGCCAGCCGTGCCCGGTCGAGGCGGCCAGCCCTGGTGAGAGCCTCGACGTACCAGAAGGAGCACATGGAGAACGTCGCGTCGGTGCCGTCGAGGCCGTCGGTGGTCCGCGCGAGGTCGTACCGGAAGACCAGACTGTCGGTGACCAGTTCCTCGGCGATGGCGTCCAGCGTCGAGAGGAAGCGCGGGTCCGTCGGCGCGCAGAACTTCACCATCGGCATGAGCAGCAGTGCCGCGTCCAGCACGGTGCTGCCGTAGTGCTCCACGAACGCACCGCGCTGGGCGTTCCAGCCGCTTTCCATGATCTGGCGGTAGATCGCGTCGCGCGTGTGGATCCACGCCTCGATGCCCCCCGGGAGCCCGCGCTGACGGCTCATCCGGATCGTGCGCTCGAACGCCACCCAGCACATCAGCCTCGAGAACGTGTGTTCGTGCCTGCCGCTGCGGACCTCCCAGACGCCCTCGTCGGGCCGGTCCCAGTTGTCGTGCAACCAGTCCAGCATGTCGGTGAGGTCGCGCCAGCTGTCGTAGGAGATGCCCGGTCCGTGCTTGTTGAACAGGTACACCGAGTCGATCAGCTCGCCGTAGATGTC
>DASYMV010000010.1:0-2034 GCA_036008865.1 Pseudonocardiaceae bacterium
AGCGCGCAGTCCCCCGCCTTCTTCTTGGTCAGGCAGATCGCCTTGATGTCGTGACCGCCGGACAGACCCTTGGTCTTGCGCCACGAGTCACCGATGTCGTAGACCGTCGCGAGGTCGGCGTGGGCGGAGGCCACCTGGCTCAGGTGCGCCTCGTGCTCGGCGACGGTGCGGTAGCCGCCGTAGAACGTCGCCGCCGACACGTCGGCCGCGCGCGAGTCGATCTCCTTGTAAACGGTGTCGAACTTGCTCGGCTGGTAGCCGAGGCGGCGCAACCTGTTCGCCACGTTCGCGTCACCGATGACGAACACCGCACCGGAGTCGGGCTCGGCGACGTCGAATCCGGCGCGTTCGAGGTCGTGCACCTGGGCACCGGAGGACACCGGCACCCGCCACACGAAGGGTTCGGACGGGGCGGCTTGGGCGGAGCCGTACAGCGCGACGGGTAACAGCAACGAGGCGATCGCGAACGCTGTCGTCAGCAGGGATCTGGGTCGCATGGAACACACCTCTCGTCCAGCGGGGAACCGGCCCGTATCGGCAGGGTGGTCAGACCGGCACGCTCAGTGTGCACACGACACCAGCACCCGGCACCAGCCGATCGGCGGGTTTCGACCACTGCCACCCCAGCGGACGCGGCAGCGCGCCTAGGCTTGCGCGGTGGCGATCGACTACTCCCTCCCCGCGGACCACGACGAGCCCCACGAGGACGTGTCCAGCAGCCGGCTGAACTGGCTGCGCGCAGGTGTGCTGGGCGCGAACGACGGCATCGTCTCCACCGCGAGCCTCGTCGTGGGTGTCGCGGGCGCGACGACGTCACTGATCCAGATCCTGACCGCCGGCATCGCCGGCGTGTTCGCCGGAGCGATGTCGATGGCCTCGGGCGAGTACGTCTCGGTGTCCAGCCAGCGCGACGCCGAGAAGGCGATGATCGAGCAGGAGAAGCGCGAGCTGGCGGAGACGCCGGACGAGGAGCTCGAGGAGCTCACCGCGCTGTACGAGCAGAAGGGCCTGTCGCGCGACCTGGCCCGTCAGGTCGCCGAGCAATTGACCCACCACGACGCGCTCGCCGCACACGCGGAGGTGGAACTGGGCATCGACCCGGAGGAACTGACCAATCCCTGGCACGCCGCGCTCGCGAGCTTCCTCGCCTTCACGGTGGGGTCGATCCCGCCGTTGCTGGCGATCGTCCTGTCCCCGACGTCGCTGCGGATCGGGATCACCGTGGTGACCGTGGTCATCGCCCTGGCGCTCACCGGCTCGATCAGCGCCCGCCTCGGTCAGGCTCCCCGGTTGCCCGCCGTGGCGCGCAACGTCGCAGGCGGTGTGATCGCGATGGGCGTGACCTACGGCATCGGTGCCCTGATCGGGCACACGGTCGTCTGAGCCGTTTTCGGACTGCCTCGCCGGGTAGCCGGAGACCGGCAATTCTCCACGCGAAGGACGGCGGTCGGGTCATGACCCCCTCAAGCGACGGCTCCGACCGTCCGGATCAGGCAGGAGAGGGACACGATCCGCTGGTGGCGCGACCGCACGCCGAGCACGGAGGACCGGTCGCACGGGCCGAGGCGGTGGCGGCGAAGATCAGCACGGACGATCAGCCACTGGGCAGGCCCGGCCCGCCGCTCGATCACCGGTCGCCGTTCTTCATCGGCATGGCCGGCGCTGCCGGCGTCGCGGTGACCTACGCGCTGGCTCAGGTGGTGCTCGGCACGCGCGACATCCTGGTGCTGATCGGACTGGCCCTCTTCCTCGCCGCCGGCCTCGAACCAGCGGTGTCCTGGCTGATGGGCCACGGTCTGCGACGTGGACTCGCGGTCACGGTCGTGCTGCTGGTGACGATCGCCGCCCTCGTCGGTTTCCTGATCGCGGCCGTGCAACCCCTCCTGGATCAAGCGAGCCAGTTCGTCGCCCATGCGCCGGACTACCTGCGCCACGTGCGCGACCACAGTTCCTGGATCGGCAGGCTCAACGACCGGCTCCAACTGGAACAGCGATTGCAGGGGGTCTTCACGCAAGGCCAGGGCACCCTCGTCA
>DASYMV010000011.1:0-7394 GCA_036008865.1 Pseudonocardiaceae bacterium
CCTTTTGCGCAGCAGCCGGAATTCCGGGCTCTGCTGGATGGCCGCGAAATCCGGATTGCCGTCGTCGTCGGCCAACAACTCGTCGGCGGGATCGGAGAAAGTCGCGAACCCCCGGCCGGTGCGACGCGATCCGACCGGTGGCGGCAGCGCTTTCGTCATCAGTCCTCCAGTGGTTTGCCTCCAACCACTTCGCTGCTGTGCAGCCAAGTCGGAGCGGCCAAGCGTAGCGGCGCGTCCTTCGCAGTCAATGCTCAGGTGCGAGGGGACCACGTCCGGTATCGTCCCGTTTGGGCGGCTTGATCACCGCTGCCGTGATGACCAGGACAATGTGGGCGGTGCGACAAAAGGGTGAACGCAGCGTTGTCGAGAGCTGGTCGCTGCATTAGTATCGCGCAGCACATCGTCCACCGGTGCGAAGAATTGTGGCCTGAGTCGACCAGGCTCGTACGAGCCGTCTGATGGCCCAGGAGGCTCATCCAGTGACAGTCGAGGGGGATCGCCTCCTGACGTGGTGGACGGCTGCCACCGATTGGCGCAATTGGCGCCTGCCCGTCAAGCTTGCGGCCGTCCTGGTCGTGCCGGTCGTGGTCGCCGTGGGTGCCGGTGTCCTGCAGATCTCCGGATTCGTTCAACAGGCCAACTCCTACGGCGCCGTTCAGCGGGTGGACGCATTGCGCGGCACCCTCATCCCATTGCTCGCAACCGTGCAGGAGGAACGCACGCTTTCGGCGCAGCGGTCGGACACCGGCGTGGTCGACCCCACCCGGTTCGAGCGGCAGGCCGCCGCCACGGACGGTGCCGTCTCCGCGATGAAGCAGTCCGCCGAGCTCGTGAACGGCCTCGGCTCGGTGGCCTCCAGTCGATACCGCGACGCTCTGATCCAGGTCGGCGGACTGGCGCAGTTGCGCGACGAGGTGCGGGCTGACGCGATCGACGCGCCGATGGGGATAGCCGCTTACACCGGCGTCGTCAAGGCCCTGCTGGACCTCCACCAGGCACTGGTCGGCCAGTTGGGAGACCCGAAGCTCTCCGGAACCGCGATCGCGGTGCACGACCTCGTAGTGGCCGTGGAACAGGTGCGCGCGCAGCAGGCGGTGTTGCTGGTGGGCATCGGGCGCGGCTCGCTGCTCGGCGCCGAGATCAGGTTGATCGACGAGTCCGGCGTGCGGCTGCAGGACCGGCTGAACGACTTCCGGACCATCGCCACGCCCGGGCAGCAACGCGTCTTCGACGAGAAGGTGCAGGTCTCGGAGCTCGACGCCCGCACACAGCTGGTGCAGGTCGCGGTGACCCAGCCGGCCGAGGCCGACAAACCGGCCGGGAACTCGCGCCGGGCCAAGCCACCGACGTTCCCGATCAGCGCCGACGACTGGAACCGCGCATCGGACATCGTCGCGAAGCCCATTTCCGACGTCGTGTCCGAGTTGGGCGATGAGGTCGCGGCGACCGCGGCGAGGTTGCAGGACGACACGAGCAACAAGGCGGGGGCCGCGTCGGTGGTGGTCCTGGTCACCCTGCTCACGGCGTTCGCGCTGGCGACGGTGGTCGGCCGGTACCTGCTGAGGTCGCTGGGAACGCTGCGACGTGCCGCGCTGGACGTCGCGCAGCACCGCCTCCCGGCTCTTGTGGAGGGGCTCCGCGGCGACCGCGACCCCCACGTCCGGATCGAGCCGGTCCCGGTGCACACCAAGGAGGAGTTCGGCCAGCTGGCGAGAGCGTTCGACGCGGTGCACGAACAAGCGGTCCGCTCCGCGACCGAACAGGCGGTCTTGCGCGCGAACATGCGCAACACCTTCGTCAACCTCTCACGACGCAGCCAGAGCCTGGTGGAGCGGCAGCTCAAGCTCATGGAGGAACTCGAGCGCAACGAGGAGGACTCCGAACAGCTCGCGAACCTGTTCAAGCTCGACCACCTCGCGACCCGCATGCGCCGCAACAACGAGAACCTGATGGTCCTCTCCGGCAGCGAGGTGTCCCGCAGGTTCAGCAAGCCCGTACCGCTGGCCGACGTGCTGCGGGCCGCGGCTTCCGAGATCGAGCAGTACCAACGCGTCGTGGTGCGATCCGCCCCACCGGTCGAAGTCGTCGGCTACGCGGCGAGTGACCTGGTGCGACTCATCGCCGAACTGCTGGACAACGCCGCGGCGTTCTCCCCGCCGCAGAGCGAGGTGGTGATCGGGGCGCGCGGGGGCACGGACGGCACCATCCAGATCGAGGTGGTCGACGACGGCATCGGCATGAGCGACGAGGAACTCGCCGAGGCCAACGAGCGCCTGGCCGAGGAGGTGGACTCGGAGGTCCCGGTCTCCCGGCAGATGGGCCTGTTCGTCGTGGGCAGGCTCGCCGGACGGCACGGAATCGACGTGCGGCTGCGCCCGGTGGGTGAGGATCGCAGAGGACTGCGCACGACCGTGCTGGTGCCGGCGGACCTCGTCCGGAGGCCGAACGCCGCGCCTGTCAACCGCCCACCGGTCGCGTCTCCCACGATCCGCATGCCCGCACCCGCACCTTCTCGCCCGACGGCGCCCCCGCGGACGCCCCCGGCGGCCCCGCAGCCCGTTCAGGAGCCCGCGACGGGCCAGGACGGTTGGTCGTCGTTCCGGGGGACCTCGATCGAGGACACCGCCGAGCCCGCGTTGCCCTGGTTCGGTGATTCCGAGCGGGCGGACGCCGCGCCTGCGGCTCCGGCGCAGTCTCCGGCGCACGTCGCCGGCTCGATGTCCACGTGGTTCGACCGCTCCGCGCGTGGGGTGCGGCCCGCCGCGCCGGCGGCATCCCGTGAAGAGACGTCCGCGGGTCTTCCCAAGAGGAATCCCCGCGGCAACCTGCTGCCGAATCTCGCCGACCGCCCCGCTGCGCCGCCGACCGCGCCGCCGAAGCGGGACCCCGGTGCGGCACGGGGATTCCTGGCGAGCTACCAGTCCGGTGTGCGTCAAGCTGTGGGGAACCCCACCGAGAACGGAGATGGGCGGGAGCGTTCATGAGGGCAGCCGAATCGCGGCAGGTCGACCAATTCGGTTGGTTGATCTCCAACTTCACCGAGCGGGTGCCAGGTGTCGCCCACGCCGTGGTCATCTCGGTCGACGGTCTGTTGTTGACCGCATCGGCGGGCTTGCCCGCCGACAGGGCGGACCAGCTGGCCGCGATCGCGGCCGGGGTCGCGAGCCTGACCGACAGCGCGGCGCGCCACTTCGACGGCGAGAGGGTTTTGCGCACCGTCATCGAGATGGAGGGTGGGATCATGCTCTTGATGTCCATTCGGGACGGTTCGTGTCTCGCAGTGCTCGCGGCGCCGGACTCCGACGTCGGTCAGGTCGCCTACGAGATGGCCGTCGTGGTGGATCAGGTCGGTCAGATGCTGACCCCCGAACTCCGTGCCGAGCTTCTTGCATGAGGTGCCCATGAGTTCCGGCGCAAACCGGCCCGGTCGTGGCAGTGCGGGGGAGGAGCCCCCGGCGGAGACGTCGTTCGCCGAACTGCTCAACGGATTCAGCTTCGACAGCGTGCTCCGCAGAGAGCGCAAGCCCCGTACCGACGACGACGCCGGTCGTGTGCAGGAGGAGGACGTCGCCGCACGACCGCCCGAGGACGACTTCGATCCGCCGGGTGAGGAGTCGGCGTCGATCGTGCGGGCGTACGCCTGGACCGGGGGCCGGACCAAGTCGGAGTTCGCGCTGCAGGTCGAGACCATGGTGTCGGCCACGAGCGCCTACGTCGCGGCGGCGATGCAGGCCGAGCACCACGAGGTCTTGGAGCTGTGCCAGCATCCACGATCCGTCGCCGAGGTGGCCGCGCTGATGCGACTGCCGCTGGGTGTGGCGAAGGTCCTGCTCGGCGACATGGCGGGACGTGGTCTCATCGACGTGCACGAGACCGCGTCCGGCGGCACCGCACCGGACCTCGGGTTGATGGAGAGAGTTCTCAGTGGATTACGGCGGCTCTAGGCCCCTGCTCACCTCGGCGAAGATCGTGGTGGCGGGCGGACGCCGGGTGGGCAGGACGACGTTCGTGACCTCGATCGCGGACACGGACGTGATGAGCTTCGCGGCTTTGCCGGCCGAGGGTGTCGGCGTCACCGGCCTGTTCTCGACGGAGTTCGGGCGCGTGACGCTCGACCGGGACCTGATGCTGTACCTGTTCAGCCCGCCGCAGCAGCGGGGCCCGCATCACGAGTGGGACGACGTGCTCGACGGCGCCATCGGCGGGGTCGTGCTCCTGGACGTCACCAGGCCTGCGGACTCGATCGACGCGATCGCGTTCTTCGAGGAGTGCGACCTGCCGTACGTGGTTGCCCTGAACAGCTTCGACGGCGCCGGCCACGAGCAGGCAAGCGCTGTGCTGGAGGCCATGGCGGTTGCCTCACGTGCCCCGATCGTGAAGTGCGATCCGCGCGATCGTGGTTTCATCAAGCGCACGCTGATCACCCTGGTGGAGCACGCCAAGATCCGGCGATCCGGGGTGGAACGCCCAGCCGTCTAGCGCTCGGGTGCGAGCGGCCAGACGATCGTCCCGGGAGCGGGCTCGATCATGACCACGGCCTTCTGAGCGAGCCACCACGGTGACG
The DNA here is from genome assembly GCA_036008865.1 of Pseudonocardiaceae bacterium. Classification (GTDB taxonomy): domain Bacteria; phylum Actinomycetota; class Actinomycetes; order Mycobacteriales; family Pseudonocardiaceae; genus DASYMV01. Next base: position 4,565 of record DASYMV010000011.1, read on the forward strand.
GCATGGGGTCGTCGCCGCGGCGGCTCATGCGGCTCCCGCGAGTGAGCCACTCGCGCAACGCGGTGATCACCGCCTCGGCGGGCGCGTCCGGGCCGACGGGCAGCGCGCGCACCATGAGATCGACGCGACGGCCGGTGAAGCGCTCCCAGCGTGCCCGGCGGCGGTCGGTGAAGTCCGGGCGGTAGGCGTTGCGCCCGTGCGGCGACGGACCGAAGTCGACGTGGCGTTTGCGCTGTCCGAAGGGGAAGCCCTCACCGGGGACCGCCGCGTAGAAGCTCCACACGTCGAAGTCCTTCACGCCGGTGCGCCCGTCGACGTGATGCTGCGCGGCTCCCTGCGCCAGCACCACCGCGACACGGCGTCCGGCGTACTCGGGCCGCGTCCCGGTGAAGATCGCGTGGTCCTCGTCGGCCAGTGAGAGCAGCCGTGCGAGGTCGCGGTCGGTGACGGGAACGTTCGAGCGTTCCGCGGGGCTGGACGTGCTCACCCGGACAGTCTCCACTCCGTGCGAGTGGAGACTGTCCGGGGCGGGTGCGACTGAACGGCGGGCGCACCGGCTCGTCGGCGAGGTGCGCTGTCCCGTTCAGTTGGCGATGCTGATCACGTGGCGGACGGCGGACTCGTCGCCCGCCAAGGCCAGCAGTTCTGCGGCCAGATCGTCGCGGGAGATCGTGTAGCCGCGGCGGAGGTTGTGGTCCGCGGCGGTGCGGTAGTGGCCAGAGGCGGGCTTGTCGGTCAGCCCCGGCGGGCGCACGATCGTCCACGCCAGACCGCTGTCGCGGACCTCTCGCTCCATCAGCACCATGTCCGCGTAGACCCGCTTCAGCACCGCGCGCAGCAGCGGACGCAGGGCCGCCCGGTACAGAAGCCCGTCGTTGTCGTCGACGTCGGCGAGCGGCGCGGCACTGATCACGAGCAGACGTGCGGCCCCGGTCGTCTGCATCGCCTTGACGATGCTCGCGGTTCCGACGGAGCAGACGGCGCTGGTGTCGTTGCGAGACGTGGCGCCGAGCGCGGAGATGACGGCGTCGGCTGCCTCGACGGCGGTCTCCACCTGGCCGGGCTCGGACAGGTCCGTTCGGACGACCCGCAGTCGCGGATGGCTGATCGGGACCCTGGAGGGGTTGCGGACGGCGGCGATCACCTCGTGACCTGCTCGCAGGGCGTGGTGCACGACCAGCCTGCCGGTTCGCCCGCTGGCGCCGAAAACGGTGATTCGCATGGTTGGATCCCTCTGAGGCGTGAGTGAACACTCACTGACCATGGTGAGTGAGCACTTACTCACCTGTCAAGGGCGGAGGAGCATGGTGACGTCGTCGACGCCGACGACCAGGGATCGCATCCTGGACGCGGCCGCCGAGGTGATGCGGACCCTCGGGCTGGCCCGAGCGACCACGAAGGAGATCGCGCGGGTCGCCGGATACTCCGAAGCGACGCTCTACAAGCACTTCCGGAACAAGGCTGCCCTCTTCGTCGCGGTCATGCAGGAGCGGCGACCGAACTTCCTCGTGGTGCTCAAGGGCCTCACCGAGCGGGTCGGTCAGGCGTCGGTGGAGGGGAACCTCGTCGAGCTGGCGCAGCGAGCCGTGCCGTTCTACCTCGAGGGTGTGGCGATGGCGGGCTCCTTGTTCGCCGAGCCGGCACTGCTCGAGAGGCATCGAGCGGAGCTGCGACGCACCGGAGCCGGGCCGCACCGGCCGAACGAGGCGCTGGCCGGTTACCTGCGGGCCGAACAGGCGCGGGGGCGCATCGACGAGGGCGTGGACCCGGACGTCGCGGCTGCGCTGCTGCTGGGTGCCTGCTATCAGCGCGCGTTCCTCCGCGCCTTCTCCGGCGAGGGCGACCCGGCCGAGACGGACCGGCACTTCGCCGAGCAGGCGGTGAGGACGCTGCTGCGAGGTGTCCGCCGCGACGAGTGACACGTCCGAGATCGCCCGGTGGCCGATACCGGGATCCGGATCATCCGATCACGTTGAGCGTCGCGCGACTGGACAACCACTGAAGATCCATATTATGGTTTCAGTGTTGACCGAATCCAAGGGGGTAGCGTGAGCCGCGAAACCCGCCTCTCCGCGTGGATCGAGCGCCTTGCGGCGCACTTCGCCGAGGAGGGCATTCCACTGATCGGCGGCCGCATCCTCGGCCACCTGCTGGTGTGCGACCCACCCGACCGGACCGCCGCGGAGCTGTCCCAGGAACTCGAAGCGAGCAGCGGGTCGATCAGCACGAACCTCAAGTTCCTGGTGAACACCGGCCTGGTCGTCAAGCGGACTCGCCGGGGGCGCCAGGCCGCCCAGTACCGCATCGACGAGAAGCGCTGGGCCGACATGGTGCAGCGCAAGCTCGACGCACTGGTGAGCGTCCGCGAGCTGACGCAGTCCGGAATGCGGCTGCTCAGCGGCGATCCGCAGCGGGCGCACCGCCTGCGCACCGTCGACGAGTTGTACGGCTGGCTGGCCGACGAGTTGCCACCGCTGTGGGAGCGGCGGCCGGCACCCCCGAAATAGCGCCCTCAGCCGGTCCGGGGCCGTGGACCTACTTCGCGGCCGCGACCAGATCGGGCACCGGCGAGGGGACTGCGACGGTGGAAGGCACGGGCCCGCGATCCCGCGACGCCACCCACAGTCCCGCCGTGGCCACGATGACCGTGCCCGCGCCGAGAACGTGCAACGACACGAGCACTTCGGGCACACCGGTGAAGTACTGCACCATGCCCAGCGCGCCCTGCGCGAGCACGACCCCCACGAGAATCCAGTAGCGTCGCCACAGCGGGGGACTGGCGGAGGCCGCCTTCAGCGCGAAGCCGAGTGCGACCAGCATGCCGAGGAAC
>DASYMV010000012.1:0-10918 GCA_036008865.1 Pseudonocardiaceae bacterium
CTTGAGCTTCGCCATCAGCATGCCCAGGTCGTCCACCCGGAAGTTCAGCATGGCGCGCTGACCGGGCTCACCGAAGTACTCGGTGTCGTTCGCGAACAGCGCCAGCGTGGTGGTGCCAGGACGCTCCTCCGTGGCGTGGTCGAGCCAGTGGAAGGTGACCGTGCCGTTGTCGTTCATCGGTACGCCCAGGTTGTCGCGATACCAGACCGCCAACCGCGCCGAGTCTCTGGAACGAAGGAAGATGCCTCCGATTCCGATCACCTGCGCCATGCCTGCGGACCCTACTACCGCGTGCCAGGATGGCTGAATCCCGAGCCTCGGGAGGACTGGCGTGCGACGCTTTTCCCGCGTGCCGAGTCCACCCCGGTGCGGGTGTCCCGCAACAACACCGGGTGCGGGTGTCCCGCACAACACCAGGAGGAGCGATGGACGCCGTCACCAACGTCCCGGAGCCTGCCAACGAGCCGATCCGCTCCTACGCGCCGGGCAGCGTCGAACGCGAGTCCTTGCAGCGCCGGATCGCCGAACTCGAGGGCGTGCGCCACGAACTCACCATGACCATCGGCGGCCGTCGGAAGATGGCCGGCGGGGACCGGATCGACGTCGTGCAGCCGCACGACCACCACCACGTGCTCGGCGTGTCCGCCCAGTCCACCCGCCAGGACGTCGCCGAAGCGGTGCAGGCGGCGAAGGACGCCGCCCCGGCGTGGCGCGACATGCCGTTCGACCAGCGCGCCGCCGTGCTGCTGCGGGCCGCCGATCTGCTGTCGGAACCCTGGCGGGACACGCTGAACGCGGCGACGATCCTGGGCCAGTCGAAGTCCGCGCAGCAGGCCGAGATCGACTCAGCGTGCGAGCTGATCGACTTCATGCGGTTCAACGTGCACTTCGCCCGGCGTCTGCTCGCCGAGCAGCCGGTCTCGAGCCACGGCGTGTGGAACCGCTTCGACCACCGGCCGCTCGACGGCTTCGTCTTGGCGATCACGCCGTTCAACTTCACCGCGATCGCGGGGAACCTGCCGCTCTCACCGGCGCTGATGGGCAACACCGTGGTGTGGAAACCGTCGCCGACTCAGCAGTTGGCCGCGCACCACACGATGCGGTTGCTCGAGGCCGCGGGCCTGCCGCCCGGCGTCATCAACATGGTGACCGGTGACGGCGCGGCCGTCAGCGAGGTCGCTCTCACCGACCCGGACTTCGCGGGTCTGCACTTCACCGGTTCCACCACGACGTTCAAGCGGTTGTGGCGCTCGATGGCCGAAGGGCTGGATCGCTACCGGTCCTACCCGCGCATCGTGGGCGAGACCGGCGGCAAGGACTTCGTGGTCGCGCACTCGTCGGCTGATCCCGGCGCTCTGGTGACGGGGCTGGTGCGCGGCGCGTTCGAGTACCAGGGCCAGAAGTGCTCCGCGGCGTCGCGGGCGTACGTCGCGCGTTCCCTGTGGGAGGGCGGGGTGCGCGACCAGTTGGCGGACGTCACGAAGACGCTGACCTACGGCGACGTCACGGACTTCTCGCACTTCGGCGGGGCGGTGATCGACCAGCGCGCGTTCGCGAAGCACGAGCAGGCCCTGCGGATGGCGAACGCGTCCACCTCCGTCGACGTGCTGGTCGGCGGGGCCTGCGACGACTCGGTCGGCTACTTCGTCGAGCCCACCGTGCTGGTGGGTACCGACCCGCACCACGAGATCTTCACCGAGGAGTTCTTCGGGCCGATCCTCGGCGTCCACGTCTTCGACGACGAGAACTTCGCCGACGTGCTGGAGACCGTCGACTCGTCGACGCCGTACGCGCTCACCGGTGCGGTGTTCGCGCGGGACCGCGCCGCGATCGAGCAGGCGCAGCGCGCGCTGCGGTTCTCGGCGGGCAACTTCTACGTCAACGACAAGCCCACCGGTGCTGTCGTGAGTCAGCAGCCCTTCGGTGGCAGCCGCGGCTCGGGCACGAATGACAAGGCGGGCTCCATCTTCAACCTCCAGCGCTGGATCAGCCCGCGTTCGATGAAGGAGACCTTCGTGCCACCGACCGACCACACCTACCCGCACATGGGCTGATCCCACCCGCCATGGCGCGTCAGGGGTGCGCGAGTTCGGAGACGTAGACACGCGGCAGTTCCGCGACGAGGTCGTCGAACTCCTTCTCCACGACGGCATCCCGGATGGTGGAGATGACGGCGCGGGCGTGCTCGCGCGCCTCGTCCACCGACACCCCTTCGCGCTCGGCGACCTCGGCGAGGAACTCGTCGAGCTCCATCGCCGTGGCGATCCCGTGCGTGCGGTCCTTGCCGCGCTTGAGCGCCGGGACCAGTTCCGCAGGCAGTTCCTGCATCAGGTCGCGGACCTCGCCGCCCGCGATGCGCTCCGCCAGCGTTTCCAGGACGGCCTCCGTGGCCTTCTTGGCGGTCTCGATGTCGGTGTCGGCCCGGTCGGCGACCCGGCTGAGGAACTCCTCGCACGGCATGACCGTGTCCGGTGGGCGTCGGCTCCTGCCGATGAGCGGCTCGAAGTCCTTGGGCAACTCCGAGAGCATGTCGTCGAACTCGTCGGCGGTCACCGCCCTGCTCATGGCGAAGAAGACGGCGCGGACGTGTTTCCCGGCGGTCTCGGTGTCGACGTCCTCACGCCAGGCGACGCGTCGCACGAACTCGTCGGAGTGAAACGGCTCGACGGTCCCCGCCGGTTGCAACCACTGCGCGAGTTCCTCGGGCAGTTGCTCGGCGATGTCCTTGATCTGTCCGGTGGAGATGCGTTGCGCCAAGGTCTGAAACGTCGCACGGGCCGCCTTCTCGGCGGTCTGCCGGTCGACCTGCGCTTCATGCTCGACGACTGAGAGAAATCGCTCGTAGTGCATGATGATCCAGTCGATTGATCTTTCACGGACGCATGAGCTCGTCGACGTAGGAGTTCGGCAGCTCCTTCGTCAAGTCGTCGAACTCCTTGTCCACCAACGCATCCCGCAGCGTCACGAGAACGGCGTGCGCGTGTGTCCGTGCTTCGTCCGCGGACACGCCTTCTCGTTCGGCGACGCGGGAGAGGAACTCCTCCAACGACATCGGCGTCGCCCTGCCCTGTGTCCGCTGGGCACCGGCCTCCAGCGGGGAGTGCAGCTTCGGGGGCAGTTCCTTGATGAGGTCCCGCACCTCACCGCCCGCGATCCGTTCCGCGAGCGTTTGGAGAACTGCCTCCGAAGCCCGCCGGGCGGTCTCCTCGTCGATTCCCGCCCGATCGGCCACCCGGCTCAGGAATTCCTCGAGCGGCATGACCGGAACCGGTGGACGACGGCCCTTTTCGAGGAGAGGACCGAAGTCCTTCGGCAGTTCCGAGGCCATGTCCGAGAACGTCTTCGCGGTCACGGCACGGCTCAACGCCAGAAGCACGGCACGGGAGTGTTCCTGCGCGGTCCGGGTGTCGACGCCCTCACGTTCGGCGACTCGGCGCAGGAACTCCTCCGGCCCGAAGGGTTGGAGGGGACGACTCGGAGGCAGCCACTTCGCGAGTTCATCGGGCAGCTCGGAGACGAGCTCCTTCGCCTGACCTTCGGACAACCGTTCGGAGAGCGTCGCGAAAGTCGCCTTGGTGGCGTTCTCGGCCGTCTGCCGGTCGAGCTTCGCCTCGCGCTGGACGATCGAGAGAAATCGCTCGTGGTTCATGGCAATCCAGTCGGTTCGATCCTCACCCGAGGCTACGCGCGGGCCTGGGGCACCACCGATTGCCGCTTGCGTCGCGTCGAACCGATCCGGTGACTGGACAGGAAGTTCCGGACGAGCCCGTACGGCAGATGTGACCGGTCAGTCCGAGTACTCGTCGAAGCGCGCGCGGGAGGCCAGCAACCGGCGCAGCGATGCCAGCCGTCCCGCTGAGGCCTCACCGGTGACGACCAGTTCGTCGAGCATGCAGTCCGGGTCCTCGGGAGCACCGAGGTGACCGCAGCCGGACGGGCACTCCTCGGCGGCCTCCTTCATGTCCGGGAAGGCCGCCACGATGTCGTCCGGCGTGATGTGCGCCAGGCCGAACGAGCGGATGCCGGGTGTGTCGACGACCCAGCCGCCCTCGGGCAGCGGCAACGCGACCACCTGGGTCGACGTGTGCCTGCCCTTACCCACCCCGCTGACCACCCCGACTGCGCGGTTCGCGTCCGGAACGAGCTTGTTGACCAGGGTCGACTTGCCGACACCGGAGTGCCCGATCAACGCGGACACCCGGTTGGCCAGACGATCCCGCAACTCGTCGGGCTCGACGTCGAAGCGGGTGACGATCACCTGGAGGTCGAGCTCGGCGTACGCGGCGAGCAACTCGTCCGGACTCGCGAGGTCGGACTTCGTCAGGCACAGCACGGGCTCCAGCCCACCCGCGTACGCGGCCACGAGGCAGCGGTCGATGAAGCCGGTGCGCGGCTGCGGATCGGCCAGCGCGGTGACGATGATCAACTGCTCCGCGTTCGCGACGACGACCCGCTCGAACGGGTCTGTGTCGTCGGCCGTGCGTCGCAGCACGCTGTTGCGCTCACCGACCCGCACGATCCTCGCGAGCGTGTCCGGCTGGCCGGAGGTGTCCCCGACCAGACCGACCTGATCGCCGACGACGACGGGCGTGCGGCCGAGTTCGCGTGCGCGCATGGCGGTCACGACGCGCTCCGGATCGTCGTCCAGCGCGCAAGTCCACCGCCCGCGGTCCACGCCGATCACCATGGCGGGTTCCGCGTCGGCGTGCTCGGGCCGGCGCTTGCTGCGCGGTCGGGTGCCCTTGCCCGGCCGCACGCGCACGTCGGACTCGTCCAGCTTGTGCCAGTCCTGGCGGCTCACGTCAGCGAACCTCGAGCATCCGCGACCACATGCCTGGGAAGTCCGGCATCGTCTTGCCCGTGCTGCCGATGTCGTCGACCTCGACACCCGGCACGAGGAGTCCGATGATCGCGCCCGCGGTGGCCATCCGGTGGTCCGCGTAAGCCTTCCAGCTTCCGCCGTGCAACGGCTTCGGGTCGATCACGAGGCCGTCCTCGGTCTCATGTGCCGCGCCGCCCAGTGCGGTGATCTCCGCGGTCAGCGCCGCCAACCGGTCCGTCTCGTGCCCGCGCAGGTGTGCGATGCCGCGCAGGTGCGACGGGCCGTCGGCCAGCACGGCCAGCGCGGCGACCGTCGGGGTCAGCTCTCCCACGTCGTGCAGATCGGTGTCCACTCCGGACAGCCGGTCCGGCCCCCGTACCGTCAGTCCGTGGCCGGTGAGCGCCACCTCACACCCCATCTGGGCCAGAATCCCACGGATCGCGTCACCCGCCTGCGTCGTCCGCGCCGGCCAGCCGGGCACCGTCACCTCCCCACCTGTCACCGCGGCGGCGGCGAGGAACGGCGTGGCGTTGGACAGGTCCGGCTCCACGTGCCAGTCGCGGCCGGCGATCGGTCCCGGCTCCACCCGCCAGGTGTCGGGCTGAGAGTCGTCCACGGACACACCGGCATCGCGCAGCATCTCCACCGTCATCGCGATGTGCGGCAGGGACGGTACCGGCTCCCCGACGTGCCGCACGGTCAGGCCGCGGTCGTAGCGTGCGCCCGACAGGAGCAGCCCGGAGACGAACTGCGACGAGGCGGACGCGTCGACGAGGACCTCGCCGCCCGGCAATCCGCCCGTGGCGTGGAGGGTGAAGGGCAACGCGTCGCCGGTGACGTTCGCGCCCAGCGCACGCAAGGCGTTCAGCACGGTGCCCATCGGGCGCACCCGCGCCTGCTCGTCGCCGTCGAAGGTGATCTCGCCTTGCGCGAGCGCCGCGGCCGGTGGCACGAAGCGCATCACGGTGCCCGCCAACCCGCAGTCGACGTCCGCGGATCCGCGCAGGGCGCCGGGGCGCACGAGCCAGCTCCCGTCCGGGCCGTCGGTGATGTCGGCTCCGAGGGAGCGCAGTGCGGCGGCCATCAGCAACGTGTCGCGGCTGTGCAACGGTGCGTGCAGAGTGGAAGGACGGTCGGCGAGCGCGGCCAGCAGGAGGGCTCGATTGGTGATCGATTTCGAACCGGGCACGGGTACCGTCGCGACGACACGGCCGCTTGCGGTGGGGGCAGACCACTGCTGACTCATGGCTCGATGATTCCCCATCAGTCCGTCGAGGGCTCGCACCGGCTGTGGTGACGTGCAACGATTGCGTTTTGGAGGTGATCGGGTTTGTGCGGTAGGTACGCCTCCACCAAGGACCCGGCGTTGTTGGCGGCGGAGTTCGACGCGGTGGACGGCACCGAGGGTCGGGCTCCCGGACCGGACTACAACGTCGCGCCCACCAAGTCGGTGCTCGCGGTCGTCGAGCGGCATCCGCGCGACCCGGAGGGCACCCCTGACCCGGACGTGGTCGAACGCAGTATCAGGGTGATGCGCTGGGGACTCGTGCCGCACTGGGCGAAGGACCTGTCCGCCGGCGCGAAGATGATCAATGCGCGAGCGGAGAGCGTGCTGGAGAAGCCCGCGTACCGCGATTCCGCGGCTCGCCGGCGTTGCCTGATCCCCGCCGACGGGTGGTACGAGTGGCAGCCCGGCGAGGGCCGCAAGCAGCCGTACTTCATCACTCCCGGCGACGGCTCCAGCCTCGCCATGGCCGGGATCTGGTCGGTGTGGTGGGACCGCGACGCCGACGAGGGCACACGCCCCGTGATCACCTGTGCCGTGCTGACGACCGGCGCCACCGGCGAGATGTCCTCCATCCATCACCGCATGCCCTTGGTGCTGCCGCAGGACCGCTGGGCCGCGTGGCTCGACCCGGACCGCGCCGACCCCGCCGAGCTGCTCGGCCCCGACCAGGCGCTCGTCGACTCGCTGGAGCTGCGCCCGGTGTCCACCGCCGTGAACAGCATCAAGAACAACAGTCCTGAGCTCATGAAGCGGGTGCCGCTCGCGGACCACGAGAAGCCGGAGCCCACCCTGTTCGAGCTGTCATGACCAAGACCGAGGTCGACACGCCGCACGGGCCTGCCCGCGCCGAGTTGCACTGCACGCCGGAGCCGCGAGCCGGGCTCCTGCTCGGCCACGGCGCGGGCGGCGGTATCGAAGCGCCCGACCTGGTTGCCGCCTGCCGAGCGGCCACGGACATCGGCGTGCACGTCGCGCTGGTCGAGCAGCCCTACCGGGTGGCGGGGCGCCGCGCTCCCGCCCCGGCGAAGCAGCTCGACGCCGCATGGCTCGCGGTGGTGGAAGACCTCGGTGACCGCTGGTTCGCCGGCCTGCCGCTGGTGTTCGGCGGACGCTCCTCCGGAGCCAGGGTGGCGTGCCGCACGGCCGCGGAGGGACAGGCCGTCGCCGTGCTGTGCCTCGCGTTTCCCGTGCATCCACCGGGCAGGCCGGAGAAGAGCAGGCAGACCGAGCTCGCCGGGGTGACGGTGCCCACGCTCGTCGTGCAGGGCGAGCGCGATCCGTTCGGCCTGCCGGAGCCCGGTCATCGTCGTGAAGTCGTGCTGTTGCCGGGCGACCACTCCCTCGAGGCGGACGTCGACGGGCTCGGTCGCGCGGTCGGGGAGTGGCTCGACCGGATACTGCGCCCTCTCGACTGATCGCTACGCCGAGATCGGGGCGACGACCGCGCTGGTGAGGCACGCCAGGTCGGCGGGTGCGATCTCCACCTCGAGACCACGGCGCCCGGCGCTGCAGAACACCGTGTCGAAGTCCTGTGCCGAGACGTCGAGCACCAGCGGCAAACGCTTGCGCTGGCCCAGCGGCGAGATGCCGCCGGCGACGTATCCCGTGGCTCGTTCGGCCGCGGTGACCTCCGCCATCTTCGCCCTCTTGCCCTTGAGCGCGGCGGCGAACGCCTTGAGGTCCAGTTGTGCGGTGACGGGGACGACCCCGACGGCGAGCTTGCCGTCCACCTCGGCCACGAGCGTCTTGAACACCCGTTCCGGTGCGAGCCCGAGCGCCTCGGCGGCCTCCATGCCGTAGGACTCGTGCCGGGGGTCGTGCTCGTACGAGTGCAGTGCGTGCACCACCCGGTGCTTGTCCAGCAGCGCTGTGGCAGGCGTCCCGCGTCCAGCCATGGTCGGCACTCTAGCCGTGGGAATTCCCCTTGCCGGCAAGGCGTTTGGACCCGATGTGGTGACTGAAGCGATGGAGCAGCAGAGCAGGAAAGCCGCGACGCGGCCGCCCCGCGGGCCCGCGGCCTGCCGGCCCGGCGTGCGCCGCGTATCCTCGAATGCGGCCCAGAATGCAGCCGTCGCACTCCAAGGTCGGCGGGAAAGGAGCCAGGTGCCCGCCACCAGAACGCAGGCCAGCTCTACCGATGAGACGTCTGCCGAGCGCGCTGCGCGGTTCGAGCGCGATGCGATGCCGCTGCTCGACCAGTTGTACTCCGCGGCGTTGCGGATGACCCGCAAGCCCGCGGACGCCGAGGACCTGGTCCAGGAGACGTTCCTCAAGGCCTACGCCGCGTTCAACTCCTTCTCCGAGGGCACGAATCTCAAGGCGTGGCTGTACCGGATTCTGACCAACACCTACATCAACGGCTATCGCAAGAAGCAGCGGCAGCCGATCCAGGCGCCCACCGACGAGATCACCGACTGGCAGCTCGCGCAGGCCGAGAGTCACACGTCGAGCGGGTTGCGCTCGGCCGAGGTCGAGGCGATGGACCTGTTGCCGGACAACGACGTGAAGGAAGCGCTCCAGCGACTGCCGGAGGAGTTCCGCATCGCGGTCTACCTCGCGGACGTCGAGGGCTTCGCGTACAAGGAGATCGCAGAGATCATGGGCACGCCCATCGGCACGGTGATGTCGCGGTTGCACCGCGGTCGCCGTCAGCTGCGGGACCAGCTCTCCGATGTCGCACGTGAACGCGGGTTCCTGCGCAACGGCCAGGCGGAGGTGGCGGGGCGATGAGCTGCGGCAAACCTCACGAGACCGACTGCTCGGAAGTGCTCTCGGAGGTCTGGCTCTTCCTGGACCACGAGTGCGACCAGAAGCGGCGTGAGCTGCTGCTGACGCACCTGGAGGAGTGCCATCCCTGCCTCGAGCAGTACGGACTCGAGGAGCACCTGAAGGCGCTGCTCGCCCGCAAGTGCGGTCGTGAGAACGCCCCGGAGCACCTCAGGCGGAGACTGCGCGCCTGCATCCAGCAAACCCTCATCGAGGTCGACCACGGCAGCGCGACGGTCCAGGTGCGCACGATCGTCGAGATCAGCGAAGCCTGACCGCACACGTGGAAGGCCCCGGTGACGATCGTCACCGGGGCCCTTCCACGTACGGGGCCTCAATCAGGCGTTGGGGCGCTTCCCGTGGTTGGCGCCGCCCTTCTTGCGGTCGCGGCGCTTGCGGGCACGCTTCGACATGGGTGTCTCCTAGTGCTGAAGATTGGTTCACTCCAGTGTGACACGAGTTCGAGTGTGGTCTGCTCGGGGTCCCGCCGGGGTTCGTGGTTGGATTGGCCGGGAGCAGGCTTCACAGGAGGGCATGGCAGATGGCGGAGGAGATCCGCGCCGAGATCGTCGCCAACGTGACGCAGGTGACGGTGCAGGCGGGCGACGCGGTCGAAGGTGGTGCCCAGTTGGTCATTCTGGAGTCGATGAAGATGGAGATCCCCGTCCTGACCGAGGGCAGGGGCACGGTGACCAAGGTCGCCGTCAGCCCCGGTGACGTGGTTCAAGAAGGCGATCTGATCGCGGTCGTGGAGTAGCAAGCTGTCCACCCTGACTGACCTGCTCGCGGAGCACACGAAGCTCTCCGGCTCGGCGGTGGACCACCTCCAACAGGTGGTCGCCGAGTGGCAACTGGTCTCCGATCTGTCCTTCGCCGACTTCCTGCTGTGGGTCCCGCTCGACGACGAGAGCTTCCTCTGCGTGGCGCAGGCGCGCCCCACCACCGCACCGACGGCGCATCCCGAGGACGTCGTCGGCAGCACCGTCACCGTCGACGAGCACCCGCAGCTGCGCCGCGCGATGACCGAGTCCCGCATCTGCCGCGAAGAGGACCCGCGCTGGCACCTCGGCGTGCCCGTGCGGCGCGAGACGATCCCCGTCCGTCTCGGCAACGACGTGATCGCCGTGCTGAGCCGCGACACCAATCTGGGCGTGCCGAGGGTCCCCAGTCCGCTGGAGATCTCCTACCTGGGCAGCGCGGCCGACCTGTGCCAGATGATCGCCGACGGCACGTTCCCCACGACGGAGCCCTCGCCCGACGTGCACACCAGCCCGCGCGTCGGCGACGGGCTGATCCGGCTCGACGCGGCGGGCGCCGTCGTGTTCGCCAGTCCGAACGCCCTGTCGGCGTACCACCGCATGGGCCACGCGTCCGACCTGGTGGGTGTGCACCTCGCGCCGCTCACCCGATCCCTGATCGATGACCCGTTCGACGCGACCGAGGTGGCACAGCGCATCCGGGCTGCCCTTGACGGCCAGCCGAGCATGCGGATGGAGGCGGAGTCACGGCGCGGCGCGTCGGTGCTTTTCCGCGCCTTGCCGCTGCGCCCTGGTGGCAACGCCGCCGGCGCGCTGGTGCTGTGCCGCGACGTCACCGAGGTGCGCAGGCGCGACCGGGCGCTGATGTCCAAGGACGCCACCATCCGCGAGATCCACCACCGGGTGAAGAACAACCTGCAGACCGTGGCCGCGCTGCTGCGCCTGCAATCGCGGCGGACGAGCAACAACGAGGCTCGCGAGGCGCTCGCCGAGTCGGTTCGACGGGTGACCTCGATCGCCCTGGTGCACGAGACGTTGTCGATGTCGGTCGATGAACGGGTCGACCTCGACGACGTGGTGGACCGGGTCATCCCGATGATGAGCGACGTCGCCACCACGGAGTCGCAGGTCGTCGTGCGACGTGAAGGGCTGTTCGGGGTCGTCCCCGCCGAACTGGCCACCCCGCTGGTCATGGTGCTCACCGAACTCGTGCAGAACGCGTACGAACACGCCTACGCCCCGGGTGAGCGCGGCGAGGTCGTCGTGCACGCGGAGCGGTCGGCG
>DASYMV010000013.1:0-9142 GCA_036008865.1 Pseudonocardiaceae bacterium
TCTTGGCGTTCGTGTTCGGCTACGCCCTGACCATGCGAGGCGTGCTGCGCGCCGGAGTGGACTTCCGGACCGCCCTGAAGGTCGCCCTGGCCGCCGACACCGTGTCGATCGCCGTGATGGAGGTGCTGGACAACGCGGTCATGCTGACCGTGCCCGGCGCGATGAACGCGGGTCTGAACTCCGCGCTGTTCTGGATCTCGCTGGCAGGCTCGCTGGTGGTGGCCTTCCTGCTCACCACACCGATCAACCGGTGGATGATCGGCCGCGGCAAGGGGCACGCCGTCGTGCACCAGTACCACCACAGCCCGAACCCGGCTCACTGACAGGTCGACGGACCTGCTCGTCCAGGCGGCCGGTTCCCGTGGGGCCGCGCCCGCCCCGGCTCCGAATCCCGAGCAGTGACGCGGCCTCCACGCCCCCTCAAGGACCACATCATGACCACCTGGCGAGTTGTCCTCGACTACAGCAACACCAACCTCGGTCTCACGAACGACGAGCTCAGGGGCCGGTTCGTCGGTATCACGGCTGATCTTGCCGATTACCAAGCGGCCGTTGGCAGGCACAACTCGGCCCTGTCCATCAACCTCGCCGTGGACGCCACCACCTGCTTCGAGGCGATGAACCTCGCTGGACAAGCCGCCGAGCACGCCGTCCGAGCCCACGACCTGGACGCCGGACGAGTCGTGTTCGCCTCTGTCAGCGAATGGGTGCGATTCGATCGGGAGGCCAACACCCCGGACCAGCTCCACCTGGGATGACGCCGGCCTGGTGGCCGGCCGTTCGGCCGTTCGCACTCCCCCGGCTGTGGTGCCACTACGAGTGGCAGCGCCGTCTCCGCCCCTGGTCATGTGGAGTGGATCGCGGGTGCTGGGAACGACCACACCCCCGACCGCGTGAGCCGATGCATCAACCAACGGTGATGGGTCGACCACTCCCAGGTGCCGAGTCGGAGGAACTCATGTGCGGTATCGCTGGATGGGTCTCGTTCGATCGTGATCTGCGCTCTGAACAGGCGACCGTGGACGCGATGACCGAAACGCGGGGGCGCAGGTTTCGCACCGACTCCGACACCGATGTGGTTCTGCACGGTTACCTGGAGTGGGGCGAGGCGGCCAGACCGAGAACTTCGTCGCCGACGAACTCCGAGGCACTCCGGACGCCTCGTACGTGCACGACGTCGTGGAGAAGTGCCGGACCGAACACCAGGACATCGCGCTGTGGTTGGACATGTACTCGCCGACCATCAAGGCTTCCTGATCCCGCGCGGTGGGCGGGTCGCCTCTCGGGGATGGAACCGTCGCGGCGTCCGCTATCGCCGTGCGGGCGGCGCGGTCATCGGATCCTCGGGCCACCGGTGGCGGGGATAGCGGCCCCGCAGCTCCGACCGCACCTGCCGGTAGCCGGTTCGCCAGAACGACGCGAGATCCGAGGTCACGGCTGCGGGACGGCCGGCCGGGGAGAGCAGGTGCAGCACCACGGGCACTCCGGCGACGCGTGGCGTCTCGGTCCAGCCGAACGCCTCCTGCACCTTCACCGGCAGCACGGGATCCGCGCCCGAGTAGTCGACCCGGATCCGCGATCCGGACGGCACCTGCAGCCGGTCGGGAGCCAGTTCGTCGAGCTTGCTCGCCTCCGGCCAGGGCAGCGACTGCCGCAGCACTCCACCGGCGTCCAACCGGGCCAGGTCCGCGCGACGTCGCGCGTCACCGAGCCAGCGGTCCGCCGTGGACAGCAACGCCGCGTCGTCCACGGCAGGCCACGGGTCGCCGAGCACGCGGTGCAGGAACGCCATCCGTTCCCGCAGGCGTGTCGCGTCGGCGTCCCAGCGCAGCAGAGTCAGGCCTTCGGTCTGCAATCCCGTCACGAGGGCCGCGCGCACCGCCTCCGGATCGGGATCGCGCAACGGTTTGGCGGACAGCACGATGGCGCCGATCCTCCTGACCCGCTCGGCGACCACGTCGCCGTCCCAACGGACCTCGTCGGCCGTGGACACCAGCGCCGGGGCGGCCTGCAGGGCCAACGGTTCGTCCGCGACCGCGGCGAGGCGAATCCTCCCGTGACTGCGGCCGGGTTCGCGGTCCGCGACGGCGACCGCGAGCCACTCGGCGTCGCCGAGTCCACTGGCAGGCGGCAGTTCCACCGCGGTGCCACCGGCCATCAGGTAGACGGGACTTCCGGCGGCGCGTCGCCGCGCCAGCCTTTCCGGATGCGCCAGCGCCACGACCAGTGCCGCGTCGCCCTCGCCCGAGCCTTCGACGAGCGCGGAGAGCCTGCGAACCTCCCGCTGCCAACGCCTCCCGCGATCGCCTCGGCCGGAGCGCAACGCCCGCAACGCCGAGGACAACTCGGGGCTCTCGGCGAGCCCGTCGTCGTCGAGCAACGCCACCACCTCGGCCGCCGTTCGCGCGCCCACCGCGGCCGAGCCGTCGAGCAGTGCGCGCGCCAGCCGCGGGTGAAGGCCGAGGTCGGACATCCGCCGCCCGCGAGGCGTCGCCTCTCCGTGTTCGTCGAGCGCTCCCAAGGCGTGCAGCACGGAGCGCCCGGCCGTCAGCGCGCCCGCGGGCGGCACGTCCCACCAGCCCAGGCCGCTGCCGTCCGGCGTGCCCCAGCAGGCCAGTTCCAGCGCCAGGCGCGTGAGGTCGGCGGTGCGGATCTCGGGCTCGGGATAGCGCGGCAACGTCGCGTGCTCGTGCTCCGGCCAGCACCGGTAGACGTTGCCAGGTGCCTCACGACCGGCTCGGCCGGCGCGCTGCTCGGCCACCGCCGCGGAGACGCGCACCGTCGCGAGGCCGGACAGTCCACGCCGGTGGTCCACCCGCGGCACGCGGGACAGGCCGGAGTCCACGACCGCCCGGACACCCGGCACCGTGAGGCTCGACTCGGCGATCGCGGTCGACAGCACCACCCTGCGACGCGGTCCCGGCCGTAGCGCGGCGTCCTGAGCGCCGACCGCGAGACGGCCGTGCAACGGCAGCACGTCGGCGTCTGCGCTGTCGAGCAGTGCTGTGACCCGGCGGATCTCGGCGACGCCGGGGAGGAACACGAGCACGTCACCATCGACTTCGGCGAGTGCGCGCCTGGTGGTTCGTGCGACCAGTGCCTCCACCCGTTCGCCTCGCGCGGGCGCGACGTGCGTGATGTCGACCGGGTAGGTGCGTGCGTCGGCGCGCAGCACGGGTGCGTCGCCCAGCAGTTCGGCGAGCCGATCCGCCGCCACCGTCGCCGACGTGGCGAGCAGGCGCAGGTCCGGGCGCAGCCCGGCTCGGGCGTCCAGCAGGAGAGCGAGCAGCAGGTCCGCGTCCAGGTGTCGTTCGTGGCACTCGTCGAGCAGGACCGTGCCGACTCCCGCGAGCTCGGGGTCGGACTGCAGCCGGCGCACCAGCAAGCCGGAGGTGACGACCTCGATCCTGGTCGCCTTCGACGTCTTCCGGTCACCGCGCACCGAGTAGCCCACGGTCTGGCCGACCGGTTCGCCGAGCAGCGACGCCATGCGGGCCGCGGCGGCGCGGGCGGCGAGCCGCCGGGGCTCGGCGACGATCACCCGTCCGCCGCCGGTGTCCGCGAGCGCCAGGGGCACCAGCGTCGTCTTGCCGGTGCCCGGTGGCGCCACCAGAACCGCAGAACCGTGCGCGTCGAGTGCGCCGACCACGTCGTCGAGCACCGCGCGCACAGGCAGATCTGGCAGGTCCACGGAGAACCAGTGTGCCAACCTGTGCGGACGTCCCGATCGCGAGTCCTCGGTGTGGTCGTGGGACGTGGCGTCGCGGCATGACGTGTCACGCTTGAGGTGTGGTTGACCCGCTGCGTGACCCCGACGACCCCGAACTCCTCGATCCCTACCGGTCCCGTGAGCTCGCAAGCCTCGTCGAGGCAGCCCGACTCGCCTCAGGTGCCGTTCGCTACGGCAAGGTGGGCAGGGTCGGCTGCGCCCAGGTCGTGATCAACCGGGACAACCCGCTGCCGTCGGGCAACCACGCCTGCGCGCTCTACGGTTCGTCCGCCGAGGTCGCCAGCACCCTGTTGCGGCTGGAGCAGACCTTCGCCGACATCGGCCGCGCCGAGGCGGTGGTGTTCGCCTCGCCTTCGACGGTGGCCGAGATCGAGGGCATCGCGGACGACGCGGGCTGGTACGCCGTCGACGAGTCGGTTGCCCTGGTGCACCGCGGAGAGGCGCAGGCGTCCCCGCGTGTGCGTCCGGCCGTGGACACCGATCTCGACGGCATCGGCCTGCTGCTCGCGGACGAACTCGGTCTGCGCACGAGTGGTCACGACCGTCTCGTGCGCCACCTCGGCCAGCGGCTGGATGATCCGCGCTGCGTGCTTCTGGTCGAGGACGACGGCGATCGCGTGGCCGGGTTCGCGAGCGGCTTCACCGAACGGGGCGTCGGGCTCGTCGAGCACGTCGTCGTCCGTCCTGCTCGCCGGCGCCGGGGAATCGGTGGCGAACTCGTCGCCGGCACCGTCGCGGCACTGCGTTCGTCCGGAGCGCACCTCGTGGCCGGGCACGTCGAGGAAGGCGGTGCGGCGGAGCGGTTCGCCGAAGCGTGCGGCTTCGAAGTCGGTTATCCGGTGACCGCTTACGTGCGCAGGGTTGACGAACTGCTCGACTGACAAAGCAGTTGTCCTTGGGCATACCCTTAGCACCGCTAACGGAGACCGGGAGGACAGGGTTGTACGGGACCACCAGGAACGAGACGTCCCGACTGCCCAACGAGGTCTGGGTGCTGGTCGCGGCCAGCTTCATCATCGCCATCGGATTCGGCATCGTCGCTCCGGTCCTGCCGGCCTACGCGGCGAGCTTCAACGTCGGCACGACCGCGGTCTCCGTGGTCGTGAGCGCGTTCGCCCTGGTCAGGCTCGCGTTCGCGCCGGTCAGCGGGCGGCTCGTCGGCAGGCTGGGCGAATCGCGCGTGTACGTGATCGGCATCCTGATCGTCGCCCTCGGCACAGGTGCCTGCGGTTTTGCCACGAGCTACTGGCAGCTCGTGGTCTTCCGGTCGCTCGCAGGCGTCGGCTCGACGATGTTCACGGTCGCGGCCGTCGGACTGCTGATCCGGCTCACCCCGCCGCCGCTGCGCGGCCGGGCGTCCGGGCTGTGGGCGACGGGCTTCCTGTTGGGCAACATCGCGGGCCCGATCGTCGGCGCGGGCCTGGTGGAAGTCTCGATCAAGGCGCCGTTCCTGGCGTACGCGGCCTCGCTGGTCATCGCCGCGGCCGTCGTGTGGTTCTTCCTGCGCAGGTCGACGTTGGCAACGCTCGACGTGACGCGGGACCAGGTGACGATCACCGTGCGCACCGCGATCCGGTCCCGTGCCTACCGCGCCGCACTGGCGTCCGGCTTCGCCAACGGCTGGGCGGTCTTCGGTGTGCGCATCTCGTTGATCCCGCTGTTCGTCACTCAGGCCTTGCACCGCGGCCCCGGCTTCGCGGGCGTGTCGCTCTCGGTGTTCGCCGTGGGCAACGCCGCTGTTCTGATGGTCTCGGGCAAGCTCTCCGACAGCCGCGGTCGCAAGCCGCTGGCCCTCGTGGGCCTCGCAGTGTCCGCCGCGGGCACGATCTGGCTCGGCTTCAGCACCGACGTGGTGATCTTCTTGGCGGCCTCGCTCGTGGCGGGCATGGGTGCGGGCCTGCTGAACCCGGCCCAGAACGCGGTCGTCGCGGACGTCATCGGCGCGAAGGCCAAGGGCGGTCCGGTGCTCGCCGGCTTTCAGATGGTGACCGACCTCGGCGCCATCATCGGCCCACTGCTCGCCGGATTGCTCGCCGACAGGTTCTCCTACCAGGTCGCGTTCACCGTGACGGGTGTGACGTTGGCAATCGCCTTCGTCGCCTGGCTCTTCGCGCCCGAGACCCTGCCGAAACAGACCACGACCGAACCGGAGCGGCACGTCGCAGAGGGTGCGGCGGGTGAATGCGGTTGCCTGGACGAGGGGCCGGAGTTGCCGCTGGGTGAGCGCGTCGCGGGTCCTCCACGTCACCCGGAGGCTTGACAAGCACTCAGATCGCACTCAGCAACCCTCGGTACGCTGGTTGGGTCGGAGCATCGGGAAGGACGTGGACGTGGGTGGCGCTGAGCGCAACGCTCGGAAGAAGAAGCAGCAGAGCCAGGCGCAGGCCGCAGTGGCCGCTGCGCGAGGCACGAACCGCGACCGGAACAAGATCATCATCGGTGTGGTCGTCGTGCTGGTGCTCGCCGTCGCCGTCATCGGTGGCGTCGTGTGGAGCAAGTCCAGCTCGAGCCAGCCGACCGCGGCGGCGGCCACCACCGCGGTGCAGGCCCCCGCGAAGCGTGAGGACGGCACCGTGCTCGTCGGCAAGGACAGCGCCAAGACGACCGTGGACGTCTACGAGGACTTCCTCTGCCCGGTCTGCGGCAAGTTCGAGAAGATCTACGGCGACCAGATCAAGAAGGAAGTCGAGGGCGGCACCATCAAGGTCCGCTACCACGTGCTCCCGATGCTGGTCCGGGCGTCGAATCCCGAGGGCTACTCGCGCGACTCCGCGAACGCGGCTCTGTGCGCGGCTGACGCGGGCAAGTTCAACGCCTACCACGCGAGCCTGTTCAACAGCCAGCCCAAGGAGGGCGGCGCCGGCTACACGAAGCAGCAGCTCATCAAGCTGGGCAACGACGTGGGCATCACCGGCGACACCTTCGCCCAGTGCGTCAACAACGGCACCTACGAGCAGGCTGCGCAAGCCGAGCTGGACAAGGCCAACCAGACCTCCTTCTTCAAGGGCACGCCGACCGTCACCGTCGGCGACAAGGTCGTCGACGTCAGCAACTCCAACTGGCTGAGCGACATCGTCCGCAACGCTAACTGAGCCCCGGCAACGGCGCCTGGCCCTCCGACCACCGGGCCAGGCGCCGCGCCTTTCCCGTCTCCGTGCGAGGGACGCTGCCCGGAGGCAGGACCCTGACTACGCAGGCGATTCCGAGCCGTTCGCGCAACGCGTGCCCCAGATCCTGTTGGAGGGCCTGGGAGTCCACGGAGTCCGCGAACGGCTCGACCGCGATCCGCAGCTCCGGACGGCCGGGTTCGCGCCGGTCCTCCACCACGAGGTAGTGCGGGCTCACCCGTTCGTCGGCGAGCAGCACCGCCTCGATCTCGGTGGGGAAGACGTTCACCCCGCGCACCACCAGCATGTCGTCGCGGCGCCCCAGGAGCTTGCTCATGCGCCGCAACGTCCGCGCTGAGCCCGCGGCAGGCCCTGCGAGCTTCGCGACGTCTCCGGTGCGGTAGCGCAGCAGCGGCATCCCGGTCTTGGTCAGCGTGGTGAACACCAGTTCGCCAGGAGTGCCGTCGGGAACCGGGTTGCCCTCGTGATCGACGGCTTCGACGTAGAAGTGGTCTTCGGCGACGTTGAGCATTCCCTGCGAGTCCAGCGATTCGCACGCCACCCCCGGACCGATCACCTCGGACAACCCGTAGATGTCCAGTGCGCGCAGACCCAGCAGCGCTTCGATCTGCGTGCGCATCTCGTCCGTCCACGGCTCGGCGCCGAACACACCCGCCTTGAAGTTCGGCTGGACGCCGACCCGCTGCAGCGCCTCGCCGAGGTGGATGGCGTAGGAGGGCGTGCAGCACAGCACGTCCGGCTCCAGGTCTTGAATGAGTCTGACCTGGCGGTCGGTCATGCCACCCGAGAGAGGAACCACCGTCGCACCCAGGCGCATCCCACCGTGGTGGACGCCGAGGCCCCCGGTGAACAGGCCGTAGCCGTACGCGTTGTGGATCGTGCTCCGGCGCGTGGCGCCCGCCCCGCCGAGCGCGCGGGCCATCACCGCAGCCCACACGTCGACGTCGTGGGCGGTGTACGGGACGAGCGTCGGGCGACCGCCGGTTCCGGAAGAACCGTGAACGCACACGACCTGCTCGTCCGGCACCGCGCGCATCCCCGCCGGGTAGTGGTCCCAGAGGTCTTGCTTCGTCACCACGGGCAGGCGGTACAGGTCGGTCAGTTCGACGTCGGCGCCGCGCTTGACGCCCGCCGCCTTGAGCCTCTCCGCCTGCAGGCCGTCCGCCTTGAGAAGCCGGTCGATGAGATTGCGGAGCCTGCGCTGCTGCAGGCGATGCCGGTGCAGCGGGCTCGCACCCTCGGCGTCGGGGTCGACGAGGGGCGCGGCGACGTGAGCTTCGATGGTCACGAAGAGTGGGTCTAGCAGGTGAGATGGGCCGGCGGAAGCCCTGGGAGACCCCCGATTTTTCTCCGGGAGGCTCGATGTTGTACGGTATGACCACACGAGAACGGCGGGACAAACCGCCGGGAAACGTGGAACGAGCAAGGGGCTGTGGCGCAGCTGGTAGCGCATCACACTGGCAGTGTGAGGGTCAGGGGTTCGAGTCCCCTCAGCTCCACCCTTGAAAGGCCCTCTCCCATTCTGGGAGAGGGCCTTTTTGTCGGTGATGACGACTGCGACCGCAGCTGACAAGTGCTCTCGTCATCCTCATCACCCCGGTCGAAGAACACGCCCGCGGCGTCGAGTCCGTCACGTTTCACCGGCTCGACGACCTGGGCGTAGGTGCTGGTCGTGACCGTGATGGAGCTGTGTCGCAGGATGCGCTGAACCGTCGCTGCCTCGACACCCGTCGGGAACAGCAAGGTGGCGCAGGAGTGCCGCAAATCCTGCACCCGCATCCGGCGCACCTCAGCTTTGGCGGACCGCACGTCGAACATGCGATTCACATTCCGCGGTTCGATCGGGCCGCCCAGCTTGGTCGTGAATACCAGCCCGCTCGCGCGCCGGTCCTTTCCCGCCTCGAATCGCTCCTCGATCTGCTGCTGTTCGCGATGCGTCTTGAGCACCTCCACCAACGGCGCCGGGAGCGGGACGGTGGCGTTGAAGGCGCCCGTCTTCACCGCCTCGACCTGGTCCAACCGCCACGCCGGCGGCCCACAGGACATGGCGACGGTGTTCCTGAGCGACGGTGAGCATCCGCCCGGCCTCCTCGGCGATGAAC
Source organism: Pseudonocardiaceae bacterium (assembly GCA_036008865.1). GTDB lineage: Bacteria > Actinomycetota > Actinomycetes > Mycobacteriales > Pseudonocardiaceae > DASYMV01. Next base: position 8,961 of record DASYMV010000013.1, read on the forward strand.
GCGCACATCTTCGGAGGTCAGGTTCCGTCGGCGCCTGCGGTGCCGCCCCGCCGAACAAGCCTGGCCCGGCGAGCAACTCTGATCAGTCCCAGCACGACGAGCCAGAGCCCACCGGCGACCGTCAACAGCGGGCCGAGCAACGGACCTGCGAACAGGTACAGGTAGCCGTTGTCTCCGGCGGA
>DASYMV010000014.1:0-5792 GCA_036008865.1 Pseudonocardiaceae bacterium
AGGCCCGCGGCGAGGAGCGCGACGCGCTGCTGGCCAAGGGCAAGGAGTTCGCCGCCGAGGTCAGGACCGCGGAGGCCGAGCAGGCCGCGGCCGAGACGGAGCTCGCCGAACTGCACCGCGCGGTGCCCAACTTGGTGCACCCGGACGTGCCTGCCGGCGGCGAGGACGACTACGTCGTGCTCAAGCACGTCGGTGAGCCGCGCACGCTCGACTTCGAGCCGCTCGACCACCTCGACCTGGGCATCAAGCTCGGCGCGATCGACATGGAGCGCGGCGCGAAGGTCTCGGGTTCGCGCTTCTACTTCCTCACCGGCGTGGGGGCCCATCTGGAGCTGGCCCTGCTCAACATGGCCGCAGCGCAGGCGACGGCCAACGGCTTCACGCTCATGATCCCGCCGACCCTGGTGCGACCGGAGATCATGGCGGGCACCGGCTTCCTCGGTGCGCACGCCAGTGAGGTCTACCGCTTGCGTGACGACGACCTGTACCTGGTCGGCACCTCCGAGGTGCCGCTCGCCGGCTACCACGCCGACGAGATCATCGACCTCCCCGGCGGGGCACGCCGCTACGCGGGCTGGTCGACCTGCTACCGCCGTGAGGCGGGCTCGTACGGCAAGGACACCCGAGGCATCATCCGCGTGCACCAGTTCAACAAGGTGGAGATGTACTCCTACGTCCGGCCGGAGGACGCCGAGGCTGAGCACGCGCGCCTGCTCGCCTGGGAAGAGGAGATGCTGGCCAAGATCGAGGTGCCCTACCGGGTCATCGACACGGCCGCCGGTGACCTGGGCATGAGCGCGGCGCGCAAGTTCGACTGCGAGGCGTGGGTGCCCAGCCAGCAGGCCTACCGCGAGCTCACCTCCACCTCGAACACCACGACGTTCCAGGCGCGGCGGCTGAACATCCGCTATCGCGACGGCAACGGCAAGCCGCAGATCGCCGCCACGCTCAACGGCACGCTCGCGACCACACGGTGGCTCGTCGCCATCCTGGAGAACCACCAGCAGGCCGACGGCTCGGTTCGCGTGCCGGAGGCCCTGCGGCCGTTCATGGGTGGCCTCGAGGTGCTCGAGCCCCGCTGAGGAACTGGCGTCCGATCAGACGAGTGCGTCGGCGGACGCCGGTTCCCTCGTCCGCTCGGACGGGACGACCTCGCTCCGGCTCCTGCGGCGCAGCGCGCCGATGAGCTGTCGGCCGCGGTCGATCATCGGCACTTCGACCCAGCGGTAGAGCAGGTCCGCGATGCAGAGCCCGACGATCGTGACCACGATGCCGGTCGCGGTGCGGTGGACCTGCAGCACCGGGAACGTCGAGACGACCACCACGCCCGCGAGGCCCTGCACCAGGTACAGGGAGTACGACCTCTCGCCGATGAACACCATCGACGGCCGCGACAGGATCCACTGCACGGGGCCGCGGCCCAGCGTGGAGACGACCAGCAGCGCCACGAGAACCGCGTAGAGCGCGGGTGCCGGCATGTCGTACCCGATGAAGGCGGTTGCCTCGATCATGTACGACTGCAGGGCGATCAGCGCCACGGCGACCGGGATCGCGACGACGGGGTGGGTGAGCGGGCGCATCACCGCGAAGCCCCGCGGGTTGTGCAGCACGAACGCCAGCAGGCAGCCGACGAGGATCATGAAGTACGCCGCCGCGCTGGCCTGAGGCGACAGCACCGACGCACCCACGACCGCGAGGACGAGCAGTCCCACCGTCGTCAGGGCGTGACGTGCGAACGTGAAGGCGCCGACCGTGAACACGAGCAGCGGCCAGGCGAGGTAGAACTTCTGTTCCACGCCGAGCGTCCAGGACTGGCCGAAGAGCGAGTTGTTGGGCCCCCACTCGTTGGTGAACGTGAGGTAGTTGTCCAGCAGTCCGGGCAGGCCGCTCGACACCCACTCCCCGCGCAGCCAGGCGAGAGCGACGATCATGGCCAGCACCACGTAGTACACCGGCAGGATCCGGAACACGCGCCGGACGTAGAACTCGCGCAGGGACACCCGTCCGGTGCGGTTCTCCTCGCGCAACGCGAGGGTGGTGATCAGGAACCCGGAGAGCACGAAGAACATGTGCACGCCGAGGAATCCGTTCAACCAGGCCCACCTCGGTCCGGCGAAGTGGAAGAACACGACCATCACCGCCGCGATGGCCCGCATCCCGTCGAGAGCCGGGAACCGACGCATCGCCAGGTACTCGGCGTGGGTGAGCGAACGCATTCTTGCGGCCCTTCGGTCAGTGGTGATGGGTCACCTGATCTTGTGAGTATCGCGGTGGGCGACCATGTGTTACTCGAAAGTGACGGAGATCGTGGGTCAGAAGTTCTGACGCACCCGGTCGGCGACGTGCTTCGCGATCTCCAGCGAACACGTCGCCGCAGGTGATGGCGCGTTCAGCACGTGCACCTGGCGCGGCGCTGTCTCGATCAGGAAGTCGTCGACGAGCGATCCGTCCCGCAGCATCGCCTGCGCCCGCACGCCCGCTTCGGCGCGCACCAGGTCCTCCTCCCTGACGGCAGGCACCAGACGGGCGAGGCTCGCCGCGAACCGTCGGCGTGAGAACGACCGCAGCACCTCCTCGACGCCGGTCCTGCCGAACTTCCGCGCCAGCTTCCACGCGCCGGGGAAGGCCGCGACCTCGAACAGGTCGCGCGACGAGAAGTCGCGCCAGCGGTAGCCCTCGCGGCGCAGGGCGAGCACGGCGTTCGGTCCGGCGTGGACGGTCCCGTCGAGCATCCGGGTCAGGTGAACACCCAGGAAGGGCAGCGTGGGATCGGGCACCGGGTAGATCAGGCCCCGCACCAGGCCGCGGCGGTCGGGCCGCAGCTCGTAGTACTCGCCGCGGAACGGCACGATCGTGGCGGACGGGATGAGCCCGGCCAGCCGTGCCACGCGGTCGCTGTGCAGTCCCGCGCAGTTGACCAGCGCGTCCGCCTTCACCACGCCCTGCCCGGTGGCGACCTCGACGCCGCTGCCCGCCGGTGAGTTGCGGATGGCAAGAGCGGGGCTGCTCAGCCGAAGATCGGCGCCCTGCTCCTGCAACAGGCGGATCAGCGCCGCGCACACCGCTGGGAAGTCGATGATGCCGGTGCTCTCCACCCGCAGCGCTGACACGCAGGCCACCTCGGGCTCGTACTCGCGAGCCTCCGCAGCGGAGATCATCCTCGCCGGGACACCGTTCGCCTCGGCGCGCTCGGCCAGGGTCTTCAGCCGAGGCAGTTCCTCCTCGGCGGTGGCGACGACGAGTTTTCCGCAGACATCGACGGGCACGCCGTGCTCACGGGCGAACTCGACGATCGAGGCGTTGCCGGCCACGGACATCCTCGCCTTGAGGGAGCCCGGCTTGTAGTACAGCCCGGCGTGCACCACGTTGCTGTTGTGGCCGGTCTGGTGCGCCGCCCAGTGCGTTTCCTTCTCCAGGACCGTCACGTGGTCGCCACGTCCCGCGATCTCCCGCGCGACCGACAGGCCGACGATTCCGCCTCCGATGACCACGATGTGACGCACGGGGCAACAAGTTACCCGCTGAGCGAGCGCGGGTCCGGCGGTCTCGTCGGTTGCCCCCGCCGACGAGCCTGCCGGGCTTCCTTCGCGCCGCGTTCAGGTTTGGTCGAGCGCGGGGAGCACGTCCGCGGCCACCTGTTCCAGCACCGCTTCACTGCCCGCGTACACGCCGTCGGCACGCGGCCAGTGCGTCACCACGTCCGTGAACCCGAGTTCGGCCGCACGACCGGCCACGTCGCGGAAGCACTCCACGCTCGACAGCGTGTAGAGCGGCGTGGTGTCGGGGCTGAGGTGCCAGTCGATCTTCGACTTCTCACGGCCGATCGACTCGAGGACGGCGCGGAAGCGCTTCGCCATCTCGGCCACGCCGTGCCACCACTCGTCGAGGTCCTCGGTCGGCGGCCCGATCGTCACCCAGCCGGTGCCGTAGCGGGCCGCCACATCCATCGCCTTCGGGCCGTTGGCGGCGACGAGGAAAGGGATCCGCGGCCGCTGCACGCAGCCGGGCGCGTTGCGGGCCTCGTGCGCGGAGAACCAGGTGCCCTCGTAGGTGGTGCGCTCGGTGGTCAGCAAGCGGTCGAGCAGGTCGACGAACTCGACGAACCTGGCCGTCCGGTCCTTCGGCGTCAGGGGCCGGCCGCCGAGCACTGTGGTGTCGTAGCCGGCGCCGCCGGCGCCGACGCCCAGCGTGAACCGGCCGTCGCAGACGTCGTCCACCGTGAGCAGCTCACGCGCGAACGGCACGGGGTGGCGGAAGTTCGGCGACGCGACGAAGGTGCCGAGGCGTATTCGCGAGGTGACCGCGGCAGCGGCCGTGAGGGTCGGCACGGCGCTGAACCACGGCTCGTCCACCAGCGTCCGCCAGCCGAGGTGGTCGTAGGTCCAGGCGTGGTCGAAGCCGTACTCCTCGGCGGCTCGCCACTTGGGTTCGGCCACCCACCAGCGGTGTTCGGGCAAGATCACGATGCCAGTGCGCACAGGCCGGACGATAACCACCAGGACGTCGGACTGAGAAGCCGACGTCGCCGGGGGTTCAGCGAGCGTGCACGCCGACCAGGCACCATGGACGGGTGGAAAGACCTGCACTCGTGGCCTCGGACGTGGACGGAACGCTGCTCGGCTCGTTGGAAGAGGTGACTGAACGGACCGTGGCCGCAGTCGGGCGCGTCGTGGCGGCTGACGTCCCGTTCGTGCTCGTCACGGGCAGGCCACCGCGTTGGGTGCCGAAGGTCGCCGAGGCGGCCGGGCTCGACGGTTACGCGGTCTGCGCGAACGGCGCCGTTCTCCACGACCTGGGCGCCGACCGGGTGGTGTGGCAGCGGGCGCTCGACCCCGCGCTGCTCAACAACATCGCCGGCAGCCTCGACGAGGCGCTGCCCGGCTGTGCGTTCGCGGTGGAGCGCGTCGGCGAGTCGGCTTTCGACGACCGGATCCCGCAGTTCCTCGCCGAGACCGGCTACCGGCACCCGTGGCCCGAGGGTCCCCACATGGACGTGACGCGCGCCGAGGTGCTCGGCCACCCCGCGACCAAGTTGCTGGTCCGGCACCACGCGATGACCAGCGACGAGATGGCTCGGGTCGCACTGGACGTGCTCGACGGCGCCGTCGACGTGACCTTCTCCAGCAGTGCCGGACTGGTCGAGATCTCCGCGCAAGGCGTCACCAAGGCGACCGGGCTCGCGGACGTGGCGGAGCGGCTGGGCGTGACATCGGCCGAGATCGTCGCGTTCGGCGACATGCCGAACGACGTGCCCATGCTGAGCTGGGTCGGCCACGGCGTCGCGATGGCCAACGCGCACCCGGCGGCGTTGGAGGTGGCCGACGAGGTCACCGCGCCGAACTCCGAGGACGGTGTCGCCCTCGTGCTCGAGCGGTGGTTCTGACTACCGGATCCGGACGCTGTCACCGGGAGGCGGTGATGCGCACGCTGCCCGTCGAGTCGGACGCGAGGGCAGGCGCCTGTGACAGGACGGCGAGTGCGGTGGCAGCACTGATCAGGACCAAGCTCTTCCGGACGATCTTCGTGATCTGCACGCTGGTCACCCTCACTGCTCACGGGGCGTCACGGACGGATCAGTGTTGCACTCCGACTGGTCCGGTTGGGTGACGAAAGCGACACGAAAAGCCCAGTGTTCAGTTGCCCTCCGCACGGGACTGCCACCGTTTCAGCAGCACGTCGACCTCCTCCGGCAGGTCGGCGTCCGTGAGCCCGGGTGGGCGTCCGGTCCGGGCCGGCCTGCCCAGGTGGTCGTCGATCTTGACGTGGAATGCGGTGAGAAGGGTGTTCAGGTC
>DASYMV010000015.1:0-3720 GCA_036008865.1 Pseudonocardiaceae bacterium
GGCCTGGACAACCAGCGGATCGCGCAGCGTTTGTTCATCAGCACGGACACGGTGAAGTCGCACGTGAAGGCGATTCTGCGCAAGCTCGGCGCGCGGGATCGCACGCACGCCCTGGCGCTGGTGCTCGGTGAGTCACCCTCAGCTCCGCTCGATTCGGGCCGGGTTGCGCCGGGCGAAGCGGGGAGCGTGCTCGGGCAGTAGACCGATCGCGACGAGGTACGCCGGAACGACCTGCAACCGCGGGAACCGCTGCAGCAGCTCGACGGGCTTCGGTGTCTTGCTGGTGGTGACGGCCGATGCGCCGTCGAGTGTCCGGCGCAGGAAGGCGTTCTGGATCAGTCGCTGAAAGCCCTGAGTCACCGCGGTGGGCAGCCAGCGCCTGCGCTGCACACGTGCCAGGATCGCTGGAGCCACGCGTCCGTTCCTCAAGGGCTCGGCGAGCAGCCGTGCGGCCGCGACCGCGTCCTGCACGGCGAGGTTGATGCCCACGCCGCCGATCGGTGACATCGCGTGCGCCGCGTCGCCGATGCACAACACGCCGTCGCCGTGCCAGCGGCGCAGCCGGTCCAGCTTCACGTCGAGCAGCTTGACCTCGTCCAGCGACCTCACGGTCTCCATCCGATCGGTCAGCCACGGCAGGAGCGAGGTGACCCTGCGACGGAACGCCGCGATGCCCTCCTCGCGCAGTTTCGCGTCAGTGCCCTTGCGGATCAGGAAGCCGGCCTGGAAGTAGTCACCCCGGTTGATCAGCACGACTGCGCGCCCGGTGCCGAAGCGGCCGAAGCCACCGGCCGGCTCGTCGGCCTTGCGCGGTACCCGGAACCACCAGACGTCCATCGGTGTGCCGAAAGCGCGCACCGGCAGCCCGGCCTTCTCCCGCACCAGCGAATGCCGCCCGTCGCTGGCCACGACCAGGTCGGCCGTGATCTCGCCCTCGGTGCCGTCGGAGGTGCGGTAATCGACCCCGGTCACGCGCCCGTTCTGCTTGCGCAGGCCCGTCACCTCGGTGTTCATCCGCAACGTGAACGTCGGTTCCGACTTCGCCGCGTCGGCCAGCAGATCGAGGAAGTCCCACTGAGGTACGAGCGCGATGTGCTTGTGCGGTCCGGGAAGCCTGCTCAGGTCGCCGATGGTTGCGAGCCCGCTGTCCAGCATCACCTGCACCCGCTCGACGGTCTGGTGCGGCACCTCGGCGAACGCGGGGCCGAGTCCCAGCTCGTCCAGCAAGGTCAACGTCGACGCGTGCACCGTGTCGCCTCGGAAGTCGCGCAGGAAGTCGCCGTGCTTCTCCAGCACCGTCACCTCGACGCCTGCACGGGCGAGCAGCAACCCCAGCACCATGCCGGCAGGTCCGCCACCGACGATGCAGCACGTGGTGCGTTCCATGACCCTCCCCTTTTCAACAGTGGTTGAATAATGGGAGCATGCTCCTGGGTGGTCCACAGGTCAAGACACGGCGCGCCGGATAGGCTGAGCGGGTCATGAGCGCTGCATCCGCATCCCCAGAGGTCCGCGTCCGCTTCTCGCCGTCGCCGACCGGTACGCCACACGTCGGGCTGATCCGCACGGCCCTGTTCAACTGGGCGTTCGCCCGCCACAACGGCGGCAAGATCGTCTTTCGGATCGAGGACACCGACGCTGCCCGCGACTCCGAGGAGTCGTACCTGTCGCTGCTGGAAGCGATGCGTTGGCTTGGACTGGATTGGGACGAGGGACCCGAGGTCGGCGGTCCGCACGCGCCGTACCGGCAGAGCCAGCGTCGCGAGATCTACGACGACGTCGCGAAGCGGTTGTTCGAGGCAGGTGAGCTCTACGAGTCCTTCTCCACCAACGAGGAGGTCGACGCCCGTCGCCGCGCGGCCGGCCAGGACCCGAAGCTGGGTTACGACAACTTCGACCGCACTCTGACCGAGGAGCAGAAGGCCGCCTTCCGCGCCGCGGGCCGCGAGCCCGTCCTGCGCTTGCGGATGCCGGACGAGGACCTCAGCTGGAACGACCTCATTCGCGGCGAGATCACCTTCAAGGCGGGCAGCACTCCGGACCCGGTCATGGTTCGCGCCAACGGTGTTCCGTTGTACCCGTTCGTGAATCCGGTCGACGACGCGATCATGGGCATCACCCACGTGTTGCGCGGTGAGGACCTGCTGCCCTCGACCCCGCGTCAGATCGCCCTTTACGCGGCATTGCAGCGAATCGGCGTAACCGATTTCACGCCCGAGTTCGGGCACATGCCTTACGTCACGGGTGAAGGCAATCGGAAGCTCTCCAAGCGCGATCCGCAGTCGAACCTGTTCCTCTACCGGGATCGCGGATTCGTTCCCGAAGGGCTGTTGAACTACCTGGCGTTGCTCGGCTGGTCCATTGCCGAGGACCGCGACATCTTCACGACCGCCGAACTCGTCGAGGCGTTCGACGTCAGCAAGGTCAGTGCCAACCCGGCGCGCTTCGACCTGAAGAAGGCCGAGGCGATCAACGCCACGCATCTGCGGGCGCTACCGGCCGAGGAGTTCGTGAGCCGGGTGCTGCCGCACCTGGTGCGCGAGGGACTCCTGCCCGAGGAGCCGAGTGCCGAGCAGCTCGAGCGGTTGCGGGGCGTCGCGCCGCTGGTGCAGGAGCGCATCGTGGTGCTTTCGGAGGCGCCGGGGATGCTGCGCTTCCTGTTCACCCCCGAGGACGAGTTCACGCCGGACGCCGACTCTGCCGCCAAGGCCCTCGGTGAGGACGCGCAGCCGGTCCTGCGGGCGGCCGTCGACTCCCTGGAGTCGCTCGACGAGTGGACCGCCTCGGGGATCGAGGAGGCGCTCAAGACGTCCCTTGTGGACGGTCTGGGGCTGAAGCCGCGGAAGGCGTTCGCTCCCGTGCGCGTCGCGGTGACCGGACGTACCGTGTCGCCGCCGCTCTACGAATCGATGGAGCTGCTGGGCAGGGATCGCTCGATCGGGCGCTTGCGCAAGGCACTCGGCGCAGCGTGACTGCTGCGTCCGGCCTCTTGACGGTCCCTTGACCGTGCAAGATGTTCGGGGAATCACCTCCTTAGCCGAATCGGGCGAGGGTGTCCCCCACCTAGCCTCACGGGGTGACGACTGCGGCCCCGACTTTCACGCGCAAGAGAACCGGCGAAATCCGCGCGGTGTGCCTCGATGTGGACGACACCCTCGTCGACTACAGCACTTCCTCGCGTGCCGCGTTGGCCTCGATGGTCGGTAACGCCGACGCCTGGTCCTTGTGGCAAAAAATCACCGACGAGCACTGCGATCGGCTGCTCGCGGGTGAGCTCGAGTACGAGTCGATGAGGAACATTCGCACTCGCGCGTTCTTCGCCGCTCTCGGCGAGGAGTTGGATCTGGCGGAGGCCACCCGCCGGGAACTGCGGCGGCAGGAGGTGCTGGCCGAGGGCTGGCGCCTCTTCCCGGACGTGGTGCCGTGCCTGGACTGGCTGCGCGCCACCGGATTGCCCATCGCCGCTGTGAGCAACGCCTCCGGACGGCACCAGCGAGCGAAGATCGTCGCTCTCGGCCTCGCCGAGTACTTCGACACCGTGCTGATCGCCGGTGAGGTCGGCTGCGCGAAGCCCGACCGCGTGATCTTCCACACCGCATGCCTCGGCCTGGGCGTTTCGCCTTCCGACACCGTGCACGTGGGGGACCGTCTGCACGCGGACGCGATCGGTGCCCGTGACGCCGGCATGCGCGGCGTGTGGCTCAACCGGCAAGGCCCCCG
>DASYMV010000016.1:0-6450 GCA_036008865.1 Pseudonocardiaceae bacterium
ATGCACGAGATCTGCACATTTGCTGTGCGGTCAGCTGTCATGCGCGTACTCGGCCAGACGGGTCTCCAGGTCCGGGCAGATTTGCGCAGCCGGAAGGGTTGGCTCTGCCCCGTGGCGACCCTCGATCACGTCGATCGCGAAGGCGACGACCGCCTTCGGTTCGGGCACCACCTCCGGCCCGAGGTACGCGACGGTGATGAGGTCCTCGCCGCAGCCGGTGTCGACCGCGACCGCCCACCCGTGCGCCTGGTTCCACACCAGCACGGCATCCCGATCGGGGAACCGGTTGATCCGGCGCGACAGGACCAGATACGCGTGCGGAGCGCTGGTCAGCCCGCAGGACATCGCGCCAGGACCCAGTCCCAGTGCGGCTGCGACCGACGCGATGTAGCGGTGCAACCCACGTTCGAGTTCCTTGCGGCGATCCACAACCGGCACCTCCCCGTCGAGGTCCGCGTGACACCTTGACGACCTGAGTACCCGTTCTCTCGATCGTTCATTCGGACGACGCGGGCGGGGTGCGTTCGTCCTGCGTCGTCCGGTGGCTGCGGCGCGGCCGGTTCAGGCCGGAACCGGCGCGGTGTCCCGTTCCCATGCGCAGTGCTTGCCCAGAGCCGAGGCGAATTCCTCGAGGAAGTCCGCAGGTAGCGCGTTCTGCGCTGCGGACGACGTCACGACCCCCTGGCCGGCCATGACAGGTTCGTCGTCGCCCGCAACGCGCACCTTCGTGACCCGTGCCGTGCAGAGCAGGTCCGCCCCCTCGCCGAGGCGCCCACCGGCTTGGCGTGCTTGAACGCCTCCGCCACGAAGTGCACCGCGTGACCATCGGCGCTGAGGGCCTGGACGCTCTCCGACCCGCCGGGCACCACCACGGCGTCGTAGAGCACCGACGCCATCGTGTTCATGGCGCGGTCGGCCTGCAGGTCGTCGCCCGTGGCGCTGCGCACGACTCCGCCAGCGAGTCGTCGTAGGGCCGGAAGTTGCCGTACGCCCCTGCTCCTCGCGCGTGCACGATCCGCTCGGGGATGCGTTCGTGGTCGAAGTGGGTGATCTTCTCCCACCCGGACATGTCCTCCAGCAGCGTCGGGCCGCGTTCGCCTGCTTTGAGTGAGTTGTCCGTGTCGTCGAGGCGGACGCCATGCTGAGTGGTCAGGTGGGTGTCCTGGATGTCGACGCGGACGGTGTCGAGCTGCTTGCTCTTCTCGTCCGCCGGGCGTCGCTCTTCGGGCGCAGGGGATGCGTCGGTCATCAGAACTCCTGCACGTGGTCGTGCCCCAAGGGGCTCGACCACCCGTGCCGGCTCGCCGTAACCGACCAGGCGGTGCCCGGTGGACCGAGATTTCCGAGACGATCGGTCCAGGTGGACCATCCGCCCGCGCGGCGGTGCACACCGAACCGGGATGTGGGCATGACGGATGTGCGCGAAGTGGTCAGCTGATCGTCGCCGTCACGGTCTGAAGGCTCTCGCGCTCCTCGTCGGTCGTCGTCGCTGCTGCGGTGGTCCAGAAGCCGTCGAGCAGGCGTCGCAGTGCTTCGAGGACGACGCCGAACTCGACGTGTGAGGTGAACTCCCACGCAACAGCCGACGTGGGGAGGTACCACGGTGGATCCTGCAGCTTCAGCGCCGGGAGCGTCATGCCGTGTGTGAGGACGTACACCGCGGCGCCTGCCACGCCGCCCGTCCCGCGGGTGACCGCGGGGCGACGGCGGGCGGCGACGGCGTAGAGCGCGCCGAGACTCGCCCCGAAGGCGTAGTGGATGACGAACAGACCGCGAACGCGCTCCTCCTCGGTCGCTGCGCGGCCCAGGAAGGCACGGGTGAGAGCGTCGACCAGCACCCCAGGTGGCGAGTTCTCAGGGTGGCCCGAGGGATCCACGCCGACCATCTCCTTGAGCTCGGGCGCCGGAGGCCAGAACCGCTCGGCCAAGTGCTGCAGCGGTGGTTCGCTGCGCGCCTTCACCCACGCCGCCACGATGCCTGCCGCAGCGCCGGCCACCGCCGTGGGGGCACGCCGGAAATTCCCCATGCGCTCTTCCTCTCGGCCTCGGTCATCGGCATCCGAAGTGATAGCCGTGCGATCGTGATTGAAACCGGTCAGGGGTCCTTGCACTCCGTCACGGGCACGCCGGGGGAGAAGCGTCGCGCGACGGCGTGGGACGCGGTGCGCAGCAGTGATTCCAGCGGGCCTCTGCGGAAGAGCCTCAGCCAGACGACGGCGAAGACGAGTGTCGTCACGGTGAACACCGCGAGCGTGATCCACCCGGTCGGCAAGTCCCCGTCATCGGAGATGAGCCACACCGCGACCAGATGTCCGGTGTAAGCGGTGAGCCCCATCATCCCGAGGGCGGTCAGCGGAACAAGCGCACGAGGTGTGTGATCGGTGACGAGCAGTGCGGCGCCGACGACCACCAGTGCGCACCCGGTGGCGCCGAGAACCTCCATCGGTGTGCCGGAGTGAGGTCCGGCTGTGAACAGCCACGCCCAGCTCGACGTGGGAACCGTTCCCCTCTCCGCAACCTCCGAGGAGTGCACCAGTCGCTCTCCCGCGACAGCGGATCCCCCGCCGATCTTCTCGAAGAGGTTGAACGCCGACATGAGGACTGCGGACCCGGCGTACCCCGTCGCGAGAAGCGCCGTGCCGGTCAGGATCAACCGCACCCTTACCGTCATCGCCGAGAGATCAAGGCGCCCCACAGCCATTCCGGCCAATGTGAACGCCATGATCGTGAGCACCGGATAGGCCCCGTTGAGGAGTACACTCAGCGCCCCTTGACCGACTCCGTGCCACGAATTCAAGTTCGCCAGGCCAGGAGCGCTGGGGGTTGAGTCGGCGTTCCATCCGGCTGCTCGGCGAATCGTGAAGGAGAGCACCGGGCCTGCGATTGCGAAGACAGCCGCCAGCACTGCCAATGATCGAGCCCGCAGTCTCAGCAGCGGGAGCATGAGCAGGAAAACTGCGGCGTAGCACTGGAGGATCACGTCGATCGACGTGTCGAGCGAGGTGAGCGCGAGTCCCAACACCAGCAGCACCGCCGCCCGCACCGCGATCCTGATCCGCGATCGGCGCCGGGCCGGACCGTCGAGGCCGACGGGGCCTCCCGACATCAGCGAGAGCGAAACGCCGGCCAGGAACAGGAACAACGCAGCTGCACGCCCGTGGAAGACCTCGAGCACGCGGCTGATGCCGCCCACCGGGTCTGGGCCGACGTGCACCGCGAACATGCCGAGCACCGCCACACCTCGCGCGAGGTCGACGCCTGCGAGTCGTGCGGGAGCGTACGCGGACTGCATCAGGGACACGCCGTCCTCACCTCCGGTTTTCGGGTGTGCACGGTCGACCGGCCTCGATGAACCTCAGAAATTCTCGCCGGTGATGCTTTCCATTCTTACGCGAAATGCGAGCGCTGTGCCGCGGAACCTGGTGCGACGGACAAAATGCGCTGAGCGGCAAAGATCGACTTCTGTTTCATGGCGATTTCCTGAACATCTTCAGGTCAGGTTCAGGAAACTGTGAATCATTCCCGCGATTGCTGATCGACACGTTGACCTGCCCACTCCTCGAACGAGGTCCACGCCTGCAGCGAGGCCCGGCTCTCGAAGCGGCGCGGCTCGCCGGTGATCGGGTCGGTGAACTCCAGCACCTTGGACAGCAGTTGCAGCGGCCGAGTGAAGTCGTCGAGCGGATGCTCGGTGAGCACGGGGTAGAACTCGTCGCCCAGGATCGGCACACCCAGACCGCTCATGTGCAGCCTGAGCTGGTGGGTGCGACCCGTCCTGGGCAGCAGCCGGTACCGGCCGATCCCGTCGCGGTGCTCGATCAGCTCGACCGATGTTTCGCTGTTCGGCGGTCCTGGCATCTCCTGTGCCGTGATGATCCCTCGCTCCTTCACGATGCGGCTGCGCACCGTGCGCGGTAGCCGCAGTTCCGGGTCGAACGGGGCGACGGCTTCGTACTCCTTGTGCACCAACCGGTCGCGGAAGAGCGTCTGGTAGGCCCCGCGGCGTTCGCGTCTGATGACGAACATGAGAAGTCCCGCGGTGACCCGGTCGAGCCGGTGCGCGGGGGACAGGTCCGGCAGGCCGAGGTCTCGGCGCAACCGTACGAGAGCGGTCTCGACGACGTGCTTGCCACGGGGGATCGTCGCGAGGAAGTGGGGCTTGTCGACGACGAGCAGATCGTCGTCGCGATGCACGACGCCGATCTCGAACGGTACCGGGACCTCGTCGGGCAGGTCGCGGTGGAACCACACGAACGAATTGGGCGCGAAGGGCGCGTCGGGCGCGACCGGTCCGTCGACGCCGACGATCCGGTTCTCGCGCAGCATCATGTCGATGCGCGCGGGATCCACCCTCGGCAACCGGTCGACGAGGTGATCTCTGATGGTGCCCCACGGTCCCTCGGCGGGCAGCTTCAGCCGCGCAGGATCCAGACCATGTCGCTGTGGAAGGGGCGGTCTGAGCTTGCGTCTCATCGCAGCGCAGCGTAGTCGCTCGCTCGCCGCGCACTCCCGGCCGATCCGGCGTTCGGTCTAGGACCGGAGCAGTACGTCGTACTCGTCGGGCAGTTGACTGGTGACGTCGGAGAACTCCTTGTCGGTCACCGCCTCGCGCAACGTCGCGAACACCGCCCGAGCGTGCTCCCGAGCCTGATCGGGTGGAACGCCCTCTCGCTCCGCCACACGCCGAACGAAATCATCAAGGGACATCTTCTGCGCCGCCCCGTGAGTCCGGTCGGTCCCGCGCCTGAGCGGGGCGTGCAACTCCTCGGGCAACTGGCCGACCAGGTCGTCGACCTCGCCACCGGAAATCCGCTCACCCAGCGTCTCGAGCACCGCGTCGACCGCCTTGCGGGTGTGCTCGTCGTCGAGCCCGGCACGCTGCGCGACCCTCCTGACGAACTCGTCCGCGGGCATGATCTCGACTTCTTCGCGCAGGGCCTCGTCGATCAACGGACCGAAGTCGCTGGGCAGTTCAGCGGCGACGTCCTCGATCTCCTCCCTGGTCACCACCCGGCCAAGCGCGTAGAAGACCGCTCGCGCGTGCTCGGTCGCGATGCCGAGGTCGACGCCCTCCCGGTCGGCGATGCGACGCGTGAACTCCTTGACGTCGAAGCGCTCCCGGTTGCCCTCGTGCACGAGCCAAGGCCGGACTTCCTCTGGAAGCCGGCCCGTGAGGTCACCGGCCTCACCCCGCGAGATCCGCGCGGCCAGCGTCTCGAGCACGCTGCGAACCGCTCGCTCGGCGCCCTCCCGGTCGAGGTCGGCGCGGTCCTGCACGATCTTGACGAACTGCTCGTAGTCCACGGCTCCTCCTAGTCGGTCAACGCCGTGTCTACCCGGAGATTTCGGCGTTCCACCTCCGGACCTGCAGTTGCGGGTCCTGAGCCGCCGGACCGGCGCACCGGGGTCCTCGCACGGTGTGGACAGGTCGCGAGGACCGCGCGGACGTCAGGAGCGGGCACCGGGTGTGCGGCCACACCTGTCCGCCCTTGCGCCACGGGCGGTCGCGGTTCAGCCGTGGTGGTCTGAACTCAGGCCTGGGGAACCATCGTGGTCGGCCGTCGACGGAACCGATCTCCTTCGCGAGCTTCAGGCGGTCGTCGTGACGCGTCGACGACCGCGAATGCTCCACAAGGGACATCCCGCACAGGACGCCGATCCGGCGATCACGCCGTCAACTGCCTCCACAGGAACTCGTGCACGAGCGCCCACATGAAGGCGATCTGCTCGTTGTCCGCACCGGCCCCGTGCCCACCTTCGATGTTCTCGTGGTACCGGACGTCGTGTCCCTGTTCCCTCATCCTGGCCGCCATCTTGCGCGCGTGCCCCGGATGCACTCGATCGTCCCGAGTGGACGTCACGAACAGCGTCGGCGGATATTCCCGCCCCCCGTGGACGTTGTGGTAGGGCGAGTACTGCTTGATGTAGGACCAGTCCGACTCCTCGTCGGGGTCGCCGTACTCGGCCATCCAGGACGCGCCCGCGAGCAGCTTGTGATACCGCTTCATGTCCAGCAGCGGTACCTGGCTCACGATCGCGCCGAAGAGTTCGGGATACCTGGTGAGCATCACGCCCATCAGCAAGCCACCGTTGCTGCCGCCTGCGATGCCGAGACGATCCGGGGTGGTGATATCGCGATCGACCAGATCCCGCGCCACCGCGGCGAAGTCCTCGTACACCTTGAACCGGTTGGCCTTGATCGCCGAGGCGTGCCAGTCCGGTCCGTACTCGCCGCCTCCGCGCAGATTCGCGACGACGTAGGTGCCGCCGCGGGCGAGCCAGGCGCGGCCTGTCACGCCGCTGTACGCGGGCTCGAGCGACACCTCGAAACCTCCGTAGCCGGTCATCAAGGTGGGGCCGCTCGGCGCGCTCTCGTCGCACACGACGAAGTACGGCACCTGTGTGCCGTCGGCTGAGGTCGCGAAGTGCTGTCGCACGGACAGGTCGTCC
>DASYMV010000017.1:0-11024 GCA_036008865.1 Pseudonocardiaceae bacterium
CAGCAGGGACTCGACGAGAACCGACTGTGACCTGTCGACGACGAGCCCCTTCTGTCCTCCGCGGATCGTGAATCCGGAGAGCTGGGTGTGGTCCGCACCGTTCAGGTGCACGGTGTAGCCGCTGTCGGTGGAACCGCCGTCGAACACGGCGCCCCTGCCGCCGCACAGGGTGACCGGCTGCTGCGCGCTTCCGGCCTTGCCGAGCTCGAACTTCCCCTGGTAGACGCCGTCCGCCACGCGGATCGTCGTCCCCGGCTGCACTCCGTCGAGCGCTTCTCGCAGCCCCTGAGCCGAGGAGACCTCGCGCAGGTTCGGCCCGTCGCACCGCACCGTGCTCGGTGACGGCGACGTGGCCGGCGGTGCTCCCGTCGGCGGTGGCGGCCCGATGGTCGCCGGCGGAGCGCTCGGCGAGCCCGCGCACGAGGCCAGCAACACGGCCGCGGCGGTGATGGCCACCGTCCGCGCGGACACCCGGCCCGGCGCCCTCATCGTGTCCTCGCCAGGCTCACCCGAGTGCTCGAACCCGAAGCGGCATCCGCCGCCGCGGTGAAGTCGAGAGCGACGGCCGCGGACTTCTGCATCGCGTAGGGGCCCTTCTGCCACCGGCGGTACCGGTGACGGCGGTCGAGCAGCGTTGCGACGACGGGAATCGTCAGCAGCAGCGTCCAGAGCAACAACAGCGGGTGGTCGCCGAGGAAACCGCGCAACCGTCGTCCGAGGCTCAACCTGACCTCCCAGTGCTCCTCGGAGTTCCCGGACACCCCCACCATCGCCCCCCTGTCCAGGCGGGCCAGGTCCAATCCGCTGGGACCGCTGCCGCCCAGGGTGTTCCGGAGCGCGGACGATCCGTCCGCCGCACGCTGGAAGGAAATGCCGTGGGCCGTGACGCCCTCGACCTCGTTGTCACGGACATCCGCCCTGGAGCCGCGGACCTGGATGCCCGTGCTGGCGCCGGAGATGTCGTTGCGCTGAACCGCGACGTCGGTCGCGCCGTCGCGAACGGCGATGCCCACGCGCGCGGAAGACGTGATCTCGTTGCCCTGCACCTGCACCCGCCTGGACGTTCCGCGGACCACGACGCCTTCGGCGTTACCGGTCAGTCCGTTGCCGGCGACGACCGCCTCCTCGACGTCCCACGCCAGGATGCCGCTGCCGCGGTTGGACCGCGCTGTGCAGTTCTCCACCCGGAACCCGCTCTGCCCGTCCAGGGAAGCCCCGGACGGACCGGGGTTGTTGGCCAGCGGGCGCCCGTCCAGGACGATTCCGTGCCCACCGTTGTCCTCGACGGCCACGTCCCGCACCTCCACCGACGAGGAGCCACCTCCTGCCACCACTCCCCGTCCCGTGCTGGACCGCACGACGCTGCTCCGGATCGCGGCTCCCACCGAGCCCCGGTGCAGCAGAACGCCGTCGGCCGCGCTGTCCTCGATGATGCTGTCGGTGATCTGGAGCCGCTGGGTGCCGGAGCTGAACAGTCCGTAATGGCCCCCGCGGATCGTCGTGTCGGCGATGGAACCGGTCGCAGGGCCGGAGTCACCGCCCGTCAACGCCACTCCGCCGGTTCGTCCGCTCCAGAAACCGAGGCCGGACAGCACGGTGAAACTGGTCTTGAGCGTTGAACCCGTGACCCGGATGTACGCGCGACCGTTGCCCACCTCCCGGTCGACGGCACTCGTGCCCTGGTCCCAACTGGTGACCGTCAGCGGACTCCCGGGCCTCCCGACGAGCGTCAGGGAACCCTTCCAGCCCACCAGCGACGTGAAACCGGTGGCACTGCTTCTCAGGCGCAACGTGATGCCGGGGGCGTCGAGGACGAGGTGGGCGCCGGGCGCGACCAGCACTGATGTCGTCAAGTCGACGGTGTGTTCGTCGACCCGCACCGCCGCGCCGATCGACAGCAGGGACTCCAGGTCGTACTGATCGGTCCTGGCCGTGAGCACCGCGGTCGCCGCACCGTGGTCGCGGTCGACGTACGGACCCGAACCGAACGGGATGTCGCGCAGGTGGGTTCGAATGCGGTCGTCTTCCTCGATCACGAGTTCTGCTTGGCGCCGCGCGGTGCCACGGACGTCGTCCGGCGGTCTGGCGGCGGGTTCGGCGGATGGCGGCGGAGGCTCGCTCGGGGGCCCGCTGGGCAAGTAGAGGGCTGCGAGGACCGCAACGACACCGGCGAGCAGGCTGAACACCTTCGCGATGCGGACGTCATCCCCGCGGGAGGACTGTTCGGCTTCACCGCGCATCGGCGACCCCGGCCTCGACGGTGTCCGCCGGCTTGACGTCTGCGAGGCTCGCGGCGTCCTGCCCTTCGCCACCGACGAGGTCGGCGTGGCGGGTCAGCCAGCCCTGCTTGTTCATGGTCACGAACGCGTAAGCCTTGATCGGCAACGCGACGAGCATGATCACGACGGTGACGAGCGGCAGCAGCCACAGGTCCGAAGGCCGCTCCCGGAGGTGGGAGACGCTGCGGACGGCACGGCTGACGAACAGCCAGATCACGGCGAGCGCCAGCGCCGTGCCGGTCCGCGGCTGGACCGCCGCGACGGCGACGAAGTACACCGTCGCCGCCATCGTGAGCGGCGTGCACAGGATCTGGAAGACGGTGAGCTGCGAGATGGCGGGCACGTGCCACAGCCAGCCCTTCCACAGGGCGGTGAGGTAGCAGCGGTAGGAGTTGCGGCTCCACCTCACCCGTTGCTTGCAGAACGCCCGGAACGTGGCGGGGAACATCGACAGGGCTCGGGCGTTCGACTGGTGCACCGTGCGGTACCCGCTCGCGAGCAACAGCCAGGTCAGGCGCCCGTCATCACCCGCCACGCAGCGGCGGCCGAGGAAGACCTCGTGCTCCAGGTGCGGCAGCACCTTCGTCACGGCTGACCGCAGATACGCGGCGGTCCGACCGGAGACGCAGACCACCGCCCCTGCGCGGCCGGTCGCGGGCACGTAGTCGAGATAGCGGCTGTCGATGATCCAGTCCGCCACCCGGCGCCACACGCTCGTGTCCGGTTGGTAGACGTTCTGCCGCGTGCTCACCGCACCGACCGTGGGATCGGCGAACGGCATCTGGACGGCGGCCAGCAGTCCCGGTGTCCAGCGCGTGTCCGAGTCGGTCAGCACGACCACTTCGCTCCTCGCGGCGCGGATTCCGACGCCGAGCGCGGAACGCTTGCCCTCGTGGGCGAACATGATCACGTGGAGCCGCGGGTCGTCTCGTGCGACCAGGCGGCGCTGTGCCTCGGTGTCCTCGACGTCCAGCACGATCACCACCTCGTCGGGGTTCTCCGCGAACCAGGTCTCCAGACACGCCTCCAGCACGTCCGGGTCCTCGCGGAAGGACGGCACGACGACCGAGGTCGTGGTGCGGTGGCCGTTGACCGTCGGTCGGTACAGGGCCGAGAGGATCTTGCGAACCCCCCACACGCCCCAGGACAACGCACCGACCACGCCGATCGGGAGCAGCAGCCGCCAGTTGTCGGCGACGAACGTCCACGCGTGCTGTGCAGAGCCCATCGACTGCTACCCCTCGTCCGTCGATCCGGCAACCGGCGGGATGGCCGGGCGTCCGGGACTTCGAACGACCCATCCGGCCGCGCGCCAGCGCTGGACGTCGAGCGCCTCGGGATCGTGCAATCGAACCTGTCCGCCCTCGAGTTGAACGGCGGAGGCCACCGCCAGTGCCGGGGAGTCGCGCACGTCGTCGCTGTCGGGTTTGAACGCCGCTCCGAGGACGGCGACGTTGCGCCCGAGGAACGTGCCCCCGACGAGGTCCCTGGCCATGTCGACGACATGGCGCCGACGCTGCATGTTGATCCGGTCGACCTCCCGCAGCAGCGACACGGCGTGATCCACCCCGAGCTCGTCGGCACGAGCGGTGAACGCCCGGATGTCCTTGGGCAGGCAGCCGCCGCCGAACCCGAGGCCGGCGTCGACGAACCGGCGTCCGATGCGGACGTCGTGGCCGATCGCGTCGGCCTTCGCCGACCGCACGCCCAGCACGATGCGATCAGGGGAGAGCGTGTCGTGCACCGCGTGGCCCTCGCGGAGGAACTCCGGATATCCCGTACCGATGACGGTGATGCGCGCCGCGAGGGCCGTGCCGTTCCTCGCGGCGCCGGGTCTTTCCGGATGATCACTGCCATCTCCCGATGCCGATTCGACGGTGTCGGTGTCAGCGCTCACGGGGCCGCTCCCTTGAAGCCGTTCGACATTTCGGAACGCATGCGGCTCCGATTTCCCGCTCCGACCGACCGCCGCGCTTCCAGTTCTGTCCGCCGGTGAAACTCATCCACAGGTGCTACGCCCATGCACGGATCGTCACAACATGCAACAGCACTAGCGGGACTACGACACCGATCATCAAGGTTCCGATTCGTGCAGGTCAGGAGCCTAAATCGACGGGCTCAGCAGTTTGGACAGGTCGACGAATCACCCAAACGGCCTAAACCTTGTGATCATTTCCAGGTGATCGATCTTCCCCGAAGAGAGCAGCCCGAGGGACCATCGACCGGCATTCGGTTACGGTTCGCGTACATGCCCTGACGAGTACGGACGGAAAATCCCGCCGAAGAATGCACAGCATCCGTGGGAGATCGGCGTCCGGGCACCTCGCCGGCCGCCGTCCACCCGGCGTTGCTACCCGCCAGTAACGACGAACTACGCTGTTCGCGTGACTCCCCAGTCGTTGCCCCTGACCGGCGAGCGGACCGTGCCCGGGATCGCCGAGGAGAACTACTGGTTCCGCCGCCACGAGGCCGCATACCTCGACCTGCTCCACCACTGCCGGGACGCGGTGGTGCTGGAGGCGGGTTGCGGCGAGGGCTACGGTGCCCAGCTGATCGCCCGGTCGGCAGCGCGGGTGGTCGCGCTGGACTACGACGAGTTGACCGCTGAGCACGTCAGCCGCGCGTACCCGTCGCTCGCGGTGATACGAGGGAATCTGGCCTCATTGCCGGTGGCCACCTCCGGCGTGGACGTCGTCGCGAACCTGCAGGTCGTTGAACACCTGTGGGACCAGGAGGGGTTCCTCGCCGAGTGCGTGCGGGTGCTGCGCCCCGGCGGGCGACTGCTGATCACGACGCCGAACCGGCTCACCTTCTCCCCCGGTCTGGACACCCCGCTGAACCCCTTCCACACCAGGGAACTGGCGCCCGCCGAACTCGCCCGCCTGCTGCGTGACGCCGGTTTGCGCGTGGAGCGGTTGGCCGGCCTGCGGCACGGGCCGCGCCTGCGGGAGCTCGACGACGCCTTCGGCGGCTCGATCATCGACGCGCAGATCGCCGTGGCCATGGCGGGTGCACCGTGGCCACCGCAGCTGCTGGCCGCGGTGTCGTCGGTGGGAAGCGCCGACTTCGAGATCACCTCGGAGGACGTGGACTCGTGCCTGGACCTCGTCGCCGTGGCGGTCCGGACATGACGGGTGAGGGCACGTTCTGCCTGGTGCTGCACAGCCACCTGCCGTGGCTCGCCCACCACGGGGCCTGGCCGGTCGGCGAGGAGTGGCTCTACCAGGCGTGGGCCCACTCCTACCTGCCCGTCGTGGACATGCTGCACCGCTTCGCCGACGAGGGCAGGCGCGACGTGCTGACCCTCGGTGTCACGCCCGTCCTGGCCGCCCAGCTCGACGACCCGTACAGCCTGCGCGGCGTCCACGACTGGCTCGGCAACTGGCAGCTCCGTGCGCAGTACGCGGGTACGCGCTGGACGGACCGCGACCTCGCCGCGCACGAGCACCGCGCCGCCGCGCGGTCGATCTCGCAGTTCGAAACCCGGTGGCTCCACGGGTTCTCACCGGTGCTGCGGCCCCTCGTGGACTCCTCGGTGGTGGAACTGCTCGGCGGCCCGGCGACCCACCCGTTCCAGCCGCTGCTGGACCCGCGGATCCGCGACTTCGCCCTGCGGACGGGACTCGAGGACACCGCCCTGCGGATCGGTTCCGCACCGGAGGGGATCTGGGCACCCGAGTGCGGCTTCGCACCTGGCATGGAGGACGACTACGCGGCTGCGGGCGTGCGGCGGTTCCTGGTCGACGGACCGGCGCTGCACGGCGACACGTCGCAGGCGCGCACCGTGGGCTCGTCGGACGTGGTGTGCTTCGGGCGTGACCTCGAGGTCTCGTATCGGGTGTGGTCGCCCAAGGTCGGCTATCCGGGGGACGCGGCGTACCGCGACTTCCACACCTACGACCACCCGACCGGTCTGAAGCCCTCGCGGGTGACGGGCAAGCACGTCGCACCAGAGGACAAGCGGCCGTACGAGCCCGCGCTCGCCGCCGACGCCGTGCGCAGGCACGCCGCGGACTTCGTGGACACCGTCGTGCGGCGGCTGCGCACGTTGCGCGCGCAGCACGGACGGCCCGGCCTCGTCGTCGCCGCGTACGACACCGAGCTGTACGGCCACTGGTGGCACGAGGGCCCCGCGTGGCTGGAGGCCGTGCTGCGGGCGCTGCCGGAGGCGGGTGTGCGTGTCTCGACACTGCGCGGAGCGCTGGAGGCGGGCCACCTCGGCAGTCCCGTCGAGCTACCCGCGTCCTCCTGGGGCACGGGCAAGGATTGGCGCGTCTGGGACGGCGAGAAGGTCTCGGACATCGTGCACGGCAACGCCGAGGTGCAACGTGCGTTGCTGTCGCTGGACTTCAGCGGGAGGGTGCGGGTTCCAGCTGTGGACCAAGCGGTGCGGGAAGCCCTCCTGGCGCTGTCCAGCGACTGGGCGTTCATGGTCACCAAGGACTCCGCCGCCGACTACGCGCGCTACCGCGCGAAGGTCCACGCCGAGCGGTTCGCCGAGCTGGCGTCACTGATCCGCGCCGGGCGGCCGGCAGAGCGTGCCGCACAACTGCGTCAGGTGGACGGCCCCTTCGGCCACCTCGACGCGCGCGGGCTGGTGGCACGATGAGCTCCGGATCAGGGGGCGCCAACCCGTTGATCCGGCGGAATCCCTTGCGTGGAGTGCGGCATGATCCGTTCCGCGAGCTGTGCGAGGATGCGCCATGCGCGTGCTGATGCTGTCCTGGGAGTACCCGCCGGTCGTCGTCGGCGGACTCGGCCGCCACGTGCACGCGCTGGCCACGCAGCTCGCGAGGCAAGGGCACGAGGTCGTGGTGCTCTGCCGCCAGCCCTCGGGCAGTGACGCGATCACGCATCCGACCAGCGACGTGGTGTCCGAGGGAGTCCGCCTGATCCGGGTCGCCGAGGACCCCGCGCACCTGGTGTTCGAGCGCGACCTGGTCGCGTGGACGCTCGCGATGGGACACGCGATGACCCGTGCCGGTCTCGCCCTCGCCGAGCAGTGGCGTCCCGATGTCGTGCACGCGCACGACTGGCTCGTCACGCACCCCGCGATCGCGCTCGCCGAAGCGATCGCCGTGCCGCTGGTCGCCACCGTGCACGCGACCGAGGCGGGCCGTCACAGCGGCTGGCTCTCCCAGACGTTGAACCAGCAGGTCCACTCGGTGGAGTGGTGGCTGGCCAACCGCGCGGACTCGCTGATCACCTGCTCGTCGGCGATGCGCACCGAGGTGGCGCACCTGTTCGAGGTCGATCCCGTGGGCATCACCGTGCTGCACAACGGGATCGAGCCGCGCCGTTGGCGGGTGAAGCCCGCCGACGTGCTCGAAGCCAGGCGGCGCTACAGCCCGAACGGTGATCCGCTCCTGCTGTTCTTCGGACGGCTGGAATGGGAGAAGGGCGTGCAGGATCTGATCGCCGCGCTCCCGCGGGTGCGACGCGAGCACCGCGGGACGCGGCTCGTGGTGGCGGGCAACGGATCGCACCGCGCGTGGCTCGCCGATCAGGCGCGCAAGCACCGGGTGTACCGCGCGGTGGAGTTCGCAGGCCACCTGTCCGACCGCGAGCTGGCCGCCGTGCTCGCGGCGGCGGACGCGGTGGTGCTGCCGAGCAAGTACGAGCCGTTCGGGATCGTCGCGCTGGAAGCCGCGGCCGCGGGTACACCCCTGGTGGCGTCCACGGCCGGCGGCCTGGGCGAGGTCGTGCTGGACGGTGTCACGGGACTGTCCTTCGAGCCCGGCGACGTGGAGGGCCTCGCCAAGGCCGTGCGGACGGTGCTGGCCGACCGTCCGGCGGCGGTGCGGCGCGCACGTGCGGCGAAGGCGAGGCTCGGTACCGACTTCGACTGGGCGAAGATCGCGGCCGACACCGCCGAGGTCTACCGCCGCGCCTGCGTCGGAGTCCACGAGCCGCTGGGCCGGCCCAAGATCGCCACCGGCAACGCGTTCGGCTGAACGGGTACTACACCCCGTCGAAAGAGCGGCGCAGGGCCTCCTGGGCCTTGCGCGCCATGTCGGCGATGTCCTTCCGGCGCTGCGCGTCGGCCTCGTAGTCGGCACGACGGTCGCGCACCACCCGCGCGGGCGCGCCCACCGCGATCTTGTAGTCGGGCACGTCCCCGCGCACCACGGCGTGCGCCCCCAGCACGCACCCACGTCCCACACGCGTGCCGCGCAGCACCGTCACCTTCGTACCCAGCCAGCAGTCAGGCCCGATCCGCACCGGGGCCTTGACGATCCCCTGGTCCTTGATCGGCAGGTTGATGTCGGCCGTGACGTGGTCGAAGTCGCAGATGTAGACCCAGTCCGCGACGAGCGTCGCCGAGCCGATCTCGACGTCGAGATAGCAGTTGACCGTGTTGTCCTTGCCGAACACGGCCTTGTCGCCGATGCGGAGCGACCCTTCGTGGCACCGGATCGCGTTGCCGTCACCGATGTGCACCCAGCGGCCGATCTCCAACCGCCCGTAGCCGGGGCGGCAGTGCAGGTCGACGTTCTTCCCCAGGAAGACCATGCCGCGCAGCACCACGTGCGGGTTCGCCAGCCGGAACCGCAACAGCCGCCAGTACCGCACGAGGTACCACGGCGTGTACGCGCGGTGCCGCAGCACCCAGCGAAGCGACGCGAGCGTCAGGAAGCGTGCCTGCGCCGGGTCGCGCCTCGTTCGACGCCACCTCGCGGCCATCGGCGAGCCCCACATGCTGGTCATGACTTCGGGACGGTAGTCGAGCACGCACCGCGTCCGGCAGGATGGGTCCACGTGACGACTCCACTCATCATCGACACGGACCCCGGCGTCGACGACGCCTTCGCACTCGCGCTGGCCGCCGCCAGCCCCGAGGTCGACCTGATCGGTGTGACCACGGTGTTCGGCAACGTGCCGCTCGAGCACACGACGAGGAATGCGCTGCGTGTGCTGGCGCTGTGCGGTCGCGAGGACGTGCCAGTGGCCGCCGGGGCGGAGCGGCCACTGGTCCACCCGCACCCGCACCGTGCTCGCTACGCGCACGGCCACGACGGCCTGTCGGGGAGAGCGGAGACACTGCCCGAACGCAAGCGCGGAGTGGACGGCCGCAACGCGATCACGTTGCTGACCGAACTGCTTTCGACGGCACCGGAGCCGGTCACGATCGCGCCGATCGGGCCGTTGACGAACATCGCGCTCCTGCTCGCCGCACACCCGGAACTGCGGCAGAAGATCGCGCGGCTCGTGATCATGGGCGGTGGTGTGGCGGGCGGGAACACCAGTCCGTCTGCGGAGTTCAACGTCTGGAGCGACCCGGAAGCCGCCCGTCGCGTGCTCGTCGAGGAGGACGTGCCGACGGTGCTGGTGCCGATCGACCTGACCATGCGATGCGCGGTCGATCAGGGCTGGCTGGCCGAACTCGAAGCGTCCGGGCCGGTGGGCAAGGCGCTGGTCGGCTTGACTCCGGACTACCAGGCGTACTACCGCGAGTCACTCGGCTGGGACGGCATGGTCGTTCACGACGCGGTGGCTCTCGCGGAGGCCGTCCGGCCGGGAATCCTGCGCACCACGCGCTTCCCGCTCGACGTCGACTGCTCCTTCGGACCCGGTCGCGGCTCGGTGATCGCCGATCGGCGCTCGTCCGCGGTGAGCGCGGGGTCCGGCGTCGACCAGGGCAAGGTGGTCGACTTCGCGCTCGACACCGATCTCGACGGCTTGCGCGCGTTCATGTTGGAGCGCTTGAAGGGGCTCTAGAACTTCCCGTTCACGTGCGTTCGGCCTTGCAGAGCAGAGCGACGGGTCGCTGACCGATGCGGGTGAGCACCACCGTGGCCTCCTGCGACCCGGAGAGCTTCAGCCTGCGGCGCAACGTGTTCGGGTCGACGTCGAGGCCTCGCACGAGGATCTCCAGCCGCCCGACGTCGTGCTTGCGCAGCACCGCGCGCAACGCCTTCTCGCTGTAGTGACCGTGCTCGATCACGCGGAACGCCCGCACGCCCGGCGGCGGCACGTCCCCGGTCAGGTAGGCGATCCGCTCATCGAGTTGGCCGAGTCCGTGCCGCGCAGCGTAGTGACGCACGAGGCCCGCGCGCACCACCGCGCCGTCAGGGTCGACGATCCACTCACCTGGCGGCCGCACGTCGGCATCGTCCGGCTCCGCGTCGGTGATCGTCCACTCGGGACGGTCGTGGTGCAGGACGGTCGCGCGCCGGGACACTCCCTCCGTCGCGAGACCCCTCGTCCACAGGCAGGCCTCCCTGACCTGCCCGTCGAGGGAGACGAGTTCCACTTCATCCGCCCAGGGTGCGACCGAGAAGTCGATGCCGGGCGCGCACTTCACCGCGAGGTCGACGTCCGAGTAGGCCGCGGCGAGTTCGTCCAGCGGTGGCACGAAGTCCGACGGGTGCCAGCGCCGCCGCCCAGCCGAGTCGCGCCGCGCCGGGTCCGCGGTGACCGCGCTCGCTCTCGACACCGGTCGCAGCGCGTCCGCGCGCACCAGCAACGGGTCGACACCCGCCACCGCGACGTTGTGCTGCGCCATCGCCAGTCGTACCGGGTCGATGTCGGACCCGATGGTCCGGGACGCGACGGCGGCCAGTGGGATCAGGTCCGCGCCGATGGACGACGTCACGTCGTGCACGTCCCGGCCTGCGAACCGAGCGGCGCGATGTCGCGCGACCGGAGAGGCGGTCGCCTGCTGCAGGGCGTCGTCGGTGAACAGCCACTTGCTGGAGTCGTCCACTTTTGATCGTGAGCGTCGCCGCAGCAGCACGGTCTCCA
>DASYMV010000018.1:0-13539 GCA_036008865.1 Pseudonocardiaceae bacterium
CCCGAGGTGCGCAAGGCGCTCAACGACCTGCGCGTCCGCTACGTCCTCGTGGGCAATGGAATGGTCCGCGAGGACTCGCCACGCGCGGGCGGGTTCCAGGGGATCGAGACCGTTGCCGGGCTGCACCGGGTCTTCAGCAACAAGGACGCGACGGTTTACGAGGTGCTGCCACCCGGAACGCCGAAGCCGTGACCGGCTGAGGGGCTTGTGCGAAGGGCCCGCCCGCTCCAGCGGGCGGGCCCTTCGCACGCGTCAGGTCAGCGGTAGCCGAGCTGCGCCAGGGTGTCGGCAATGATTCGCTCGGGTGGTACTCGTCCATTGAGGAGGGGCGCCGGAGGGCCTCGTACGAGGCGAGGAACTCGTTGAGCCGCTCGGTCTGCATGCCGGTCAGCACGACGTTCTCGCCGAGGCCCTGCTGGCTCTCGATGCGCTCCCGCTCGTGCACACCCGCCAGGCACGGCATCGGCGTCTGCTCGCTCATCCCGCGCAGCAGTTCGAGCCTCGCGGTACTTGTCACCACGCGACAGCAGTTCGAACCGGTGCAGTGTGGACAGACCGAATTCCTCCGGCATGTCCTCGCCCTCAGGTGCGACGTCCCCGGCCAGGCGCATGGCGTCGATGACGGTGTTGGCGCCTTCACCTCGTGCGCGGTGGGGGCGAAGTGGATGTCGGTCCACTTCGTCGCCACGCGGCGGTTCATCTCCTCCGGCAGCGGGCTGATCAGGCTGCCGCTGCGCATGCCCGCCTCGACGTGCGCGCCCCGCGCACCTAGAACCCGACGGCCGATGAAGATGACGTACGGCGTGGTGAAGGCGTCACCGCGGACGATCACCAGGCCGGGCCTGCCGTCATCGGTGAGTGCCTTGCGCAGCTTGGCGCGCTGCGTCCAGGCGGTCTTCACGATGGTCGTGCTCGGGGGTCTCGATGTTGCGGGCCTCGTCACGCGGCACGAGCCACAGATCGGGCTCCGGCAGACGGAGGTCTTCGAGAACGTCGGCGATCTCGTCCACGGGGTAGGCGCTGAACCAGAGCTGCGGCTTGGTCCCGCGCGCCGTCAACGCGTGGTGAACGGGTGCGATCTTGATGAGCTCAGCGGTGGTGTCAACGACGAAAGAGATCACGGAGGGACCCTTAATCACGGGGCCCGAGGTACCGCAGGTTACTGTCAGGTGTGATGAGTGCGAGCAAATCACCCCTGCCGAGCCTGAGCGTCGTGATCCCGGTCTTCAACGAAGAACAGTGGATCGAGCGGTCCGTCGAGGCGTTGCAGGTCGCTGCGAAGAACGCCGGATGGCCTGTGGAGATCGTCGTCGTCGACGACGGGAGCACCGACGGAACGCCGGAACGGCTGGCGAGGCTCTCCCAGCAGTGGGGGATCACCGTGGTGAGCCAGGAGAACAGCGGCCGTTTCGCCGCCCGGCAGGCGGGTATCGGCGCGGCCACCGGCGAGCGCGTCCTCCTGCTCGACAGCCGGGTGATCATGGATCCGGGATCGTTGCAGTTCCTGGCAGGCCAGGTCGCCGACCACCCGGAGCGGGTGGTGTGGAACGGTCACATCAACGTGATGTCGGAGGGAAATCCCTACGGCGGGTTCTGGGCGGCCCTGGTGAAGGTCGGCTGGCGACGCTACCTGGCGGATCCGCGTTTCGTCTCGTTCGGAGCGGACGAATTCGACGCGTTCCCCAAGGGGACCGGATTCTTCTTCGCCCCGCGAGAATTGCTGCACGCCGCCGCGGGCTCGTTCTCCTCGCTGTTCTCCGACATCCGGCTCGCCAGTGACGACACCCGGATGCTGCGGTCGATCGCCGAACAGGAACGGATCCACCTGTGCCCGGAGTTCTCCGCGACCTACCACAGCCGTGACTCGCTGAAGAAGTTCGTCCGGCACGCCTACTTCCGCGGCACGACGTTCGTGGACGGCTACCTCGATTCCCCCGGCCCGGCGCGCCGGGCCGCAGCGGTCGCGGGCGTCGCCGGACTCGTCGGCGCCGTGTTGCTGGTGAAGCGTCCGAAGACGGCCGTCGCTCTCGGCGTCGCGGCCTCTGCGGGTGCCGGGGCAGTGGTGCGCAAGTGCGGTGGCAACAGGTCCGAGGCGCGTGCCGTCGCGCAGTTGCTGCCGCTGTTCGCCGCGTGCTTCGGATCTGGCGCCGTGCGCGGTCTGGCGCTGGCGGTGCGGAAGCGGATCGGGAAGTGACCGAGAAGGCCGTCGGCCGCTCGGTCGGCACCGTCGGTCTCGCCGTCATCATCGCGGCCGGGCTGGGCTATCCGATCCTGATCGTCATCGCGCGGGTGCTCTCCCCGGCCGACGCCGCGGTGTTCCTCACCTTCTGGGGCATCGTCTTCGGCGTCGGCAGCGCGTTGTCGCCGGTGGAGCAGGAGGTGTCCCGGCAGTCCGCGCTCGCGGACGTGGCGGGCAAGCGGACACCCGCGTCAGCGGTGCAGGCTGTCGTGATCGCCGCCTGCGTGGTCGCCCTGGTGGGTCTCGCCATCATGCTGCCGGGCGTGAGCCAGCGGCTCTTCGGCTCGCACGGCGTGCTCGCGGTGGTAGCACTGGCGGCCGGCGTGGCGTTCGCGGTGCAGTTCGGCGTGCGCGGGCTGCTCATCGGACATCACCGCGTGAAGTCCTACGGGGGCTTGGTCGTCGCCGAGGCACTGGCCCGCGCGGTGCTGCTCGCCGCGTTCGTCGTGGCGGGCCTGACCGGCATCGTGCCGCTCGCCGTCGCGGTGGCCGCAGGCTCCTTCGCCTGGCTGACGTTCAGCCGTGGTGCCTTCGCGCTCGTCGACCCCCGCTCCGGATGGGAGCCGTGGGGGCCGGTGGTGCGCCGCATGGTGGTCCTGATGCTCGGCGCGGGCCTGACCGCGAGCGTGCTGACCGGATATCCGGCGGTGGTGAAGTTGCTGGTGACACCCGGCGACGAGGACCGGCTCGGCGCCCTGTTCCTCGCGCTCAACGTCGCGCGCCTGCCGCTGCTGCTGCTCTCGCCGGTGCAGGCGATGGCGGTGCCTGCGGTGGTCCGCCTGTCGCAGGACGAGAGCGGTCACCGCACGCTGCGCGCGTTGCTGATCAAGGGAGCGTTCGGCGCCGTGGGTCTCGCTGCGCTCGGCGCGCTGCTCGGGGCCCTGGTGGGCCCGTTCGCCGTCCGCCTGCTCTTCGGGGCGAAGTACGTGGTGGACCCACTGGCCGTGGGCGGTCTGGTCTGGTCGTCGATCCTGCTCGGGGCGGTCATGCTGCTCGCCGCCGTGCTGGTCGCGCGGGTGCAGGGGAACCTCGTCATGCTCGTCTGGGCGGTGGTCGCCGTGCTGAGCGGAGCCGTGCTCCTGCTGTGGCCGGGCGACACCGTCACGCGCGCCGTTCTCGGGCTCGTCATCGCCCCGACGGTCGGCCTGGGCCTCGCGTTCTTCCTCGTGTTGCGAGGCGGCGGGCGGCCGAGTGGCGATCACGTGGGTGATGCCGGAAACGTCATCCGGGGTCGGTAAGGTTCAGCCGTGCCCGAGAAGGTCGACCCCCAGCGCGTCCTCATCGTTCTGCCGGCGCTGAACGAAGAGCACAACATCGAGAAGGTCGTCAACGAGGTCAAGGCGGAACTGCCCGACGCCGGTGTCCTCGTCGTGGACGACGGCTCGTCCGACAACACCGCCGTCCGCGCTCGCACCAGTGGCGCCGAGGTCGCGCGGCTCGTGGTCAACCTCGGTGTCGGCGGTGCGATGCGGACCGGGTTCCGGTACGCGGTGCGGCACGGCTACGACGTCGTCGTGCAGGTCGACGCCGATGGGCAGCACGACCCGAGCGAAGTGCAGTCGTTGCTCACCGAACTGGGCAACGCCGACCTCGTGATCGGTGCCCGCTTCGCCGGCCGCGGCGACTACGTCGCGAAGGGTCCACGCCGGTGGGCGATGAAGGTGTTCGCCCTCGTCATCTCCCGCCTGGCGCACACCAGGTTGACCGACGTGACCTCCGGCTTCAAGGCCGCGGGTCCGCGCGCAGTCCGCCTGTTCGCGCGGCACTACCCGGCCGAGTACCTCGGCGACACGCTCGAGTCGCTGGTGATGGCGACCCGCGCCGGCCTCGTCGTGCGCCAGGTCCCGGTGGCCATGCGGGCGCGCGCCGGTGGACGCCCGAGCACCTCCCCAGTCCGCGCCGCCGTCTACCTCGCCCGCGCGTCGCTGGCCTTGCTGCTCGCCCTCGTGCGGCGCAAGCCCGTCGACGGCGCGACCGAAGCCGCCTAGGAGTTCCCCATGCCGATGTGGCGTTTGCTGAGCATCATCGTCGCGAGCGGTGTGCTCCTCGTCGTCGTCGAGATGATGCGACGCCGCAAGCTGCGCGAGAAGTACGCCGGGATCTGGTTGATCCTCGGCGTCGGTGTCGTGATGTTCGGTGTCGTACCAGGTCTCGCGGCGTTCTTCGCCGACCTCACCGGCATCCAGCTCGCGGCGAACTTCCTGTTCGCGCTGTCCGTCTTCGTGCTCATGGTGGTCGTCCTCCAGCTCAGCAGCGAGGTGGGACACCTGGAGGAAGAGGTGCGCACCACCGTGGAGGAGATCGCACTGCTCCGCTGCGACCTCGAAGACCTGCGGAGATCCGTCGAGGAGCGCAGATCCGACGCCGGGTGGAAGGTGGCGGCCGACGAGACTGACGTCGCGGTCAACCCCCAGCCGACGACCGGCCGCTGAACCCACCGCCGACGGTCCGTCGGTGCGGCGCTCGAGACCGCGACTCCTACTACCGTTGTGCGCGACGAAGGGACCGACTCCGGTCAGCGCTTGCGCCCGATCGGCCACGGCCGGCGCGTCACGACATGCGCAGAACCGAACAACAACGTGAGCGTCCGATACCAAGCAGTGGAGCCGTCAGAAGGTCCACGAGGAGGAAATCATGCGCTTGTCCGTCGTCATTCCGTGCTTCAACGAGGAGCACGGACTGGCCGGGCTGCATGAGGCCTTGCTTCGCGTGTTGCCAGGCGTCGCGGAGGACTTCGAAGTCCTGCTGGTCGACGACGGGAGCCAGGACGGCACCCTGGGCGGGCTCCGGACGCTGGCCGAACGCGACCACCGGTTCAAGTACCTCGCTCTGAGCCGCAACTTCGGCAAGGAAGCCGCGATGCTCGCGGGCTTGAGCCAGGCCACCGGTGAGGTCGTGGCCATCATGGACGCCGATCTGCAGCACCCGCCCGAGCTGCTCGGGAAAATGGTCGAACTGCTGGCCGGCGGATACGACCAGGTCGTCGCCAGACGCACGCGTGACGGCGACGCCACGATGCGCAAGCTCGTCTCCCGCCTGTACTACCGACTGATCAACAAGGTCGTCGACGTAGAACTGGAGGACGGGGTCGGCGATTTCCGCGTTCTCACCCGCCGCGCCGTGCAGGCGTTGCTCTCCCTCGGCGAGTACAACCGCTTCTCCAAGGGTCTGTTCGCCTGGATCGGCTTCGACACCGCGGTGATCGACTACGAGAACGTGGCGAGGGTGAGCGGGCAGAGCGCGTGGACGTTGCGCAAGCTGCTCAACTACGGCATCGACGGCGTGGTGTCGTTCAACAACCGCCCGTTGCGGCTCGCCATCTACCTCGGCGGCCTCGTGACGGCGCTGGCGTTCTGCTACGCGGGCTGGCTTCTCGTCCACGTGCTGCGCGACGGCATCGACGTGCCGGGCTACCTCACGATCATGTTCGGCGTGCTCGGGCTCGGCGGGCTTCAGCTGCTGTTCCTCGGGGTGATCGGGGAGTACCTCGGCCGCATCTACTACGAGTCCAAGCAACGGCCCCACTTCCTGATCAAGGAGGCCAGTGGGCCGGCGACCATGCCGGTGACCGTTCCGCTCGGTCGCGAGGTCGCCGAGCACGCCGCCGAACACCGCGGTGAGGCCGCGCTCGGC
The DNA here is from genome assembly GCA_036008865.1 of Pseudonocardiaceae bacterium. GTDB lineage: Bacteria > Actinomycetota > Actinomycetes > Mycobacteriales > Pseudonocardiaceae > DASYMV01. The sequence goes on from DASYMV010000018.1 coordinate 5,873, forward strand.
CCGTTCGCGGAGCAGAAGACGTCGTGAAGTCGAAGTTCTCGCTCGGACGCATCGTCCGGTTCGCCCTGGTCGGTGTGCTGAACACCGGCGTCTACTACGGGCTGTACCTGCTGTTCAAGCTGGTGCTGCCGTATCTCGCGGCCCACGTGCTCGCGTTCGTGCTCGCGATGGTCGGCTCGTACTTCCTCAACTGCTACTTCACCTTCCGCACCAAGCCCACGCTGCGGACGTTCCTGCTGTTCCCGCTGTCCAACGTGACCAACTTCGTGATCAGCACAACGGGCTTGTACGTGCTGGTCAACTGGTTGCACATGAACCAGCGCATCGCTCCGCTGGTCGCTGCCGCGGCCGCGATCCCGGTCACGTTCGTCGTCGCACAGTTCGTGCTCACGCATCGCGCACCAGCACGAGAACGAGAACGGGAGCTGCAGCCTTGACCGTCGTGGACCGCCCGTCTTCGCAGGAAGAACTGGTCGCGACCGGCCCACGCCGCCGGACCCTGCCGGGTGTGCTGGTCGCCGCCGTCGTGTGCGTCGTCGTGGCGCTGCTCGCGCAGGTGCCCTTCTTGCGCAACCGGTTCTTCTACGTCTGGGACGACAGCGCCGCGCAGTTCCTGCCGACCTGGCACTACCTGGGTCAGCGCCTCTCCGCAGGCCACTGGCCGGAGTACCTCGACGTGCAGAACTGGATGGGCGGCAACTTCGCGGCGGAGGCGCTCTTCGGCCTCTGGAACCCGGTCGACCTCGCCAACTACTGGCTGGTGTCCCGGTTCGACGACCTCGCACTCGCCGCGCTCGTCGTGAAGACCGAGTTCCTCGTCCTGCTCGCTCTCGGCGTCTACCTGCTGTGCCGGGAGTACCGGGCGGGCAAGGGTGCGGCCGCGGCCATCGCCGTTGCCCTGCCGTTCTCGGGGTTCACGCTCTTCTACGACACCTCGTCCTGGGCCGCCGGCCTGATGGCGTTCAGTTCGGTTCCCCACGTGTGGTGGTCGACGAGGCGGATGGCCAGGGGAGTGGGCAGCCCTCTGTGGCCGTTCCTGTTCGGCGCGCTCGCGGTGACCACCGGCAATCCGTACGGCCTGCTCGGCGTGTGCGCGGTGCTCCTCGCGTTGCTCGTCGAGAACTGGGGCAACCGGGCTGCGTTGATCAAGGTCTTGGCCGTCGGTGTTCTCATCGGACTCGTCGTGCCGTTGGTGTACCTGCCGCTGCTCGGCAATTCGCCGGTCACCGACCGGGCGGGTCAGGGCTTCGCCAGCGACGGCATGCTGATGCCGCGACTGTCGGACTTCCTGAACTCCAGCATGCCCAGTGCACAGCCGATGATCGGCACGTTCGCGAGCCCGACCCGCATGACGGTGCCCGCGATGTACTTCGCGTGGTTCGTGCTGCCACTGCTGCCGTGGCTGCGCTGGGGCGTGCTGCGGAAGCGGTGGCGGGAGTTCCTCGGCGTGTTCGTCGTGGCCGCGGGTTACCTGGCGCTCGCGATCGGACCGTCCAACCTGTGGATGTTCCGATTCCCGCTGCGCCACGTGGAGATGGTCTTCCTCGCTCTCGGCGTGCTGTTCGCCGTTCTGCTGACCGGCGGTCTGAGCACCGGCCGGTTGCGCGCACGGGCGTTGGTCACCGCGGCGCTGATCGCCGGATCCACGTACCTGAGCTTCGCCGCGGGGCCGTGGGAGTGGCGAAGGCACCTCGTGTCCGCGGTGCTCCTCGCGGTGGGCGTCGCCCTCGTCGTGTGGTTCGCACGTTCCGGCCGCCCGCGCGCCGTGCCCGCGGTGCTCGTGCTGGGTGTCGCGGCCACCCTCGGGTTGCAGACCGTCTGGTTCCCGGCGAACCACGACATCGCGGGGTACGAATTCTCCCCGCGCACCGTCAGCCAGGCCGAGAAGAACCTGCAGTACCCCGGCGCCGTCTTCCAGGTCGGGTTCCTGGTCGTCGGCAACGCAGGGCTGCCGGCCGGTCACGATTCGATCACCTCGTACTCCGGCATGGGCTACCGCAAGTTCAAGCAGGCGACCTGCATGACCTACAGGGGCGCTACCTGTGCGGCGAGCTACGACATGATGCTGCAGCCCACGGAGCTGGGTGGCCGTGCCCTCGTGGACCTGATGCGGGTCGACGTCCTGCTCGTCCAGCGCACGATGGTCGACGACCCGGTCCCGCCGGCGGGCTGGGCGGTGGCCCACCGCAACGAGGTCGCCACGGATCTGCGACGGGAAGACCCGCTGCCGTGGAAGGACGGCCGCTTGTCCTTCGTCGACGGCAACGTGCAGGTCTCCGCGGACAAGGCGGTCGGTGACCAGGAGGAGACGGTCCGCTTCACCAAGTCCGGCGGCGCGGCCAGGCTGGCGTTCGCGCGTCTGGACTGGCCCGGCTACCGCGCCGAGGTCGACGGCAAGCCGATCCAGGTCAGCGAAGGACCCGCGGGCCTGGTCGTGGTGGACCTGCCCGACGGTGTGAACGGCGGCGAGCTCAAGCTCACCTGGGAACCGCCGGGTCTGAAGGTGGGCATCGGCGCTGCCGCCGCGGGCGCGCTGGGTGCGCTCGTCCTGGCGGCCCTGGAGCGGGCCCGCCGGCGGCGGCGCACGTCCTTTTCCACTGATCAACCCGTGTGAGCTGCGACGATGTGGCGGTGAGGGGCGGTTCTGCTGCGGCCGCCCCTGCCGGTACCCTCAATCGCCGTGAGCTTCGCAGGTTATGACCTGATCGTCGTCGGATCCGGATTCTTCGGCCTCACGGTCGCCGAGCGCACCGCGACCCAGCTGAACAAGCGGGTGCTGGTGCTGGAGCGTCGTGAGCACATCGGAGGCAACGCGTACTCGGAACCCGAACCGGAGACCGGTATCGAGGTCCACCGCTACGGCGCGCACCTGTTCCACACCTCGAACAAGCGCGTGTGGGAGTACGTCAACCAGTTCACCGAGTTCACCGGCTACCAGCACCGCGTCTTCGCGATGCACGACGGTCAGGCGTACCAGTTCCCGATGGGCCTGGGTCTGCTCGCCCAGTTCGTCGGCCGGTACCTGACGCCGGACGAGGCGAGGGCCTGGGTCGCCGAGCAGGCCGCCGAGAGGGACTCCAAGGACGCGCAGAACCTGGAGGAGAAGGCGATCTCGCTGATCGGCCGGCCGCTGTACGAGGCGTTCGTCAAGCACTACACCGCAAAGCAGTGGCAGACCGATCCGAAGGAGCTGCCCGCCGCGATCATCAGCCGCCTCCCGGTCCGCTACAACTTCGACAACCGGTACTTCAACGACACCTACGAGGGTCTGCCGGTCGACGGCTACACCGCGTGGCTGGAGAAGATGGCGGACCACCCGAACATCGACGTGCGGCTGAACACGGACTTCTTCGACGTGAAGGCCGAGATCCCGGCCGGTACGCCGATCGTCTACACCGGCCCGGTCGACCGGTACTTCGACTACTCCGAGGGCTGGCTGGGCTGGCGCACGCTCGACTTCGAGCGGGAGGTCGTGCCGACCGGCGACTTCCAGGGCACCCCGGTCATGAACTACAACGACCCGGACGTCCCCTACACCCGGATCCACGAGTTCCGGCACTTCCACCCGGAGCGCGACTACCCGACCGACAAGACGGTCATCGTGCGCGAGTACTCCAGGTCGGCGGAGAAGGACGACGAGCCGTACTACCCCATCAACACCGCTGAGGACCGCGCCAAGCTGGAGCGCTACCGCGAGCTGGCCAAGCGCGAAGCGGCGGAGCACAACGTGCTCTTCGGTGGCCGCCTGGGCACCTACAAGTACCTCGACATGCACATGGCGATCGGCTCCGCCCTGACCGTCTTCGACAACAAGATCGCTCCGCACCTGACCGAGGGCAAGCCCCTCGACGGCACCTTGGAGTGATCCCGATTCACTCCGTGATCGCCCGGCAGGACATCGTTCCCGCCGGGCGATCACTGTTCGTGAACGGTGATTGACAGCGTGCACCCGAGTGGGCGTTCCACGGACCGTGCGTACTATGGTCGCTTGACGGCACGCCACCGGATTCTTCGTCCGTGGCGTTCCATGCGGCACCAGCTACGCCGTGACAACACGTCGAACGTTCGAATCTGAACCCGAGCCGCGCCCCGGGCGGTTCGCCGGAGGAAGCACGTGACCGAGCAGGCCAAGGCCGCCAGCACTCCCGCATCGAAGACGAAGCCCCAGACGACCGCGCCGGACAACAAGGTCAGCGATGTGGCCTCCGTCCGGGTCGCAGGTCGTGGCACGGCGACGAACCCCAACCGGGTCCTGCAGCGGGTGATCCTCCCGAGGGACGAGGACCCGCTCGACGTCCGCCCGCTGTACCTCGACGAGCCGGAGAACGTGCACAGCCACGTCTCCTCGCGGCGTTCGGTGACCGTGCCGGCCTCGGCCAAGGTCTCCTTCGCCTCGTACTTCAACGCGTTCCCCGCGAGCTACTGGAAGCGGTGGACCACGGTCGACGAGGTGGTCCTGCGCCTGTCGGTGCGCGGCTCCGGCCGCGTCGACGTGTACCGCTCCAAGCCCACCGGCGACATCATCCACCTCGAGGGCCACCCGGTCCGCAGCCCGAAGCAGGTCACGAACCTGGAGCTGCGGGTCAGCCTGACACCGTTCGAGGACGGCGGCTGGATCTGGTTCGACGTCTTCACCGACGACTCCACGCTGGAGATCAAGGAAGCCGCCTGGACCACGGACAAGGACCTGCCCGAGCAGAAGGTCGCCATCGGCATGACGACCATGCGCCCGGTCGACGCGGTCATCGCCCTGCGCGCGCTGGGTGAGGACCCGGCCGTGCTCGACGTGGTCGAGAAGGTCTTCGTCGCCGACCAGGGCGCGCAGAAGGTGCGCGACACCGTCGGTTACGCCGAGGCGGCCAAGCTGCTCGGCGACAAGCTCCAGATCATCGAGCAGGAGAACCTCGGAGGTTCGGGCGGCTTCACCCGCGGCCTGTACGAGGCGATCGAGCACACCGACGTCGACCAGATCATGCTCATGGACGACGACATCCGGCTGGAGCCGGACGCGGTGCTGCGCTCCAACGCGTTCGCCCGCGCGGCCGCCCAGCCCGTGATCGTCGGCAGCCACATGCTGAACCTGCAGGCCCGCGCCCGGCTGCACAGCATGGGTGAGGTCGTCGACCTGGCCACCTGCTACTGGCGCGAGGCGCCCGGCGCGGTCACCGACCACGACTTCGGCACGGAGTCGTTGCGCGAGACCGAGGAGCTGCACACCCGCATCAACTCCACCTACAACGGGTGGTGGATGTGCCTGTTCCCGCGTGAGGTCGTGCAGCGGACCGGCTATCCGCTGCCGCTGTTCATCAAGTGGGACGACGCGGAGTACTCGCTGCGCGCGCTGGAGAACGGCTTCCCGACGGTCTCCCTGCCCGGCTCCGCCGTGTGGCACATGCCGTGGACGGACAAGAACGACGCCACGGACTGGCAGGCGTACTTCCACACCCGCAACCGTCTGGTGATGGCCGCTCTGCACAGCCCGTACGACGTGCGGTCGACGTTGCTCAAGCAGGGGTTGAAGCTGTCGCTGCGCCACCTGCTGTCCATGGAGTACTCCACGGTCGCCATCCAGCAGAAGGCGATCGAGGACTTCCTCGCCGGACCTGCCGGGCTCTTCGATTCGCTGCGCACGGCGCTGCCCGAGATCCGCGAGCTGCGCAAGCAGTACACCGACGCGCAGGTGCTGCCGTCGGCGCGCGAGTTCCCGCCGCCGACGTTCGACATGGTGCGCGCCGAGGCGATGCTCAAGCCGCCGGTGAACCCCGCGGTGATCGCGGCGAAGGCGTCCAAGGCCCTGCTGCACAACCTGCGCGCACCTGAGGACGCGACGACCGCGCGCCCGCAGATCAACGTGCCGGCGATCAACGCCCGGTGGTTCCTGCTCGGCAACCTCGACAGTGCGACGGTGTCCAGCGCCGACGGCAGCGGTGTCGCGTTCCGCAAGCGCGACCCGAAGGAGTTCCGCCACCTCATGAAGCGGGTGTTGCGCAACTACCGCCGTCTGGGCCAGGAGTGGCCGCGGTTGAAGAGGATCTACCGCGACGCTCTGCCGGAGCTCACCTCCGTCGAGTCCTGGCGCAAGGTCTTCGAGAAGAACTGATCCGCCGTGTTCGGGCCCACAAGGGGATGCTCCTCGATCCCCTTGTGGGCCCGAAGCGTCTTCTAGCCCTTGATCCCGGTCTCGGCCACGCCGCGCACCAGGAATCGTTGCAGCGCCACGAACACGATCACCAGCGGCATGATCGACACCGCCGCCGCGAGGAACAGCTCGTGGATGTTCAGGCTCTGTGCGGTCAGGAACGTGGACAGCGTCACCTGCACGGTCCAGGACTGTTGATCCTGAGCGATGACGAGCGGCCAGAGGAACTGGTTCCAGCTGTTGAGGAAGGCGATGACCGCCAGCGCGGCGAAGAATCCGCGCGAGTTGGGCACGACGATGCGCCAGAAGGTGCCCCAGTGTCCGAGTCCGTCGATCCTCGCGGCCTCCTCCAACTCCTTCGGGAAGTTCAGGAAGTACTGGCGGAACAGGAACGTGGTGAACCCGCTGAACAGGCCGGGCACCACGAGCCCACGCAGGTCGCTGACCCAGCCGAGCGCGGACACCACGACGAAGGTCGGCACGAACGTCACCGCAGCCGGGATCATCAGCGTGGCGACGAGGACGTGGAAGACCTTGTTCGCGTGCCGGTACGGGATGCGTGCGAGGCCGTAGCCTGCGAGCGAGCACAACAGCAGCTGTCCGACGGTCTGGAGCACGGCCACCAGCGTCGAGTTGACCATGCTGCGCACCATCGGCACGGCAGGATCGGAGAAGAGCTCCGCGAAGTTCTCCCAGTGCACCTGGTCTGGGAAGAGCTTCCAGTCCTGCGCGGTGATCTCGGCCTCGGTCGCGAGGCCGTTGCGGATCACGAGGTAGAACGGCAGCAGGAACAACACCGCGGTGATCGACAGGGCCAGGTACCGCAGCGCCTTCACTCGCTCCTCCTGGTGAATCCGAACACCTTGCCCTGCAACAGGGTCACGGCCGCGATGAGAACCGCGAGGATGACCGCGCCCGCGCTGCCGTGCCCGAAGTCCTGACCGGCACTGCCCAGCGCGGTGTAGTACAGGTACACCAGCGGCGGCCGGGCGAACGGCGGGTAGCCGCGGTCGGTGCCCAGCACGTTGTAGAACTCGTCGAACGCCTGGTACGCGGCGATGAGGTTGAGCAGGAGCACGGCCACGGAGGTCGTCCGCAGTTGCGGCAGCGTGATGTGGCGGAACGTCTGCCAACCCGGCTTCGCGCCGTCGATCCAGGCCGCCTCGTACAGGTGCTGCGGGATCCGCTGCAACCCGGCGATGAACAGGATCATGTAGAAGCCCAGTTGAAGCCACAGCCGCAGCGTCACCAGCACCAGCCAGTACCAGGGCGGCGACGTCGACACGGTCCAGGCCACGGGGTCCGTGCCGAACCAGCCGAGGACCGTGTTCGCCAGACCGAAGCGCACGCCGTTGAAGACCGACAGCTTCCACACGAGCGAGGCGACGACGTACGAGCACGCCGTCGGCAGGAAGAACACCGACCGGAAGAACGTCCGCATGAAGCTGATCTGGTTGACCAGCAGCGCGAGCGCCAGGGCCAGTAGCCACGTGAGCGGGACGATGAACGCCGCGAACACGCTGAACGT
>DASYMV010000019.1:0-7153 GCA_036008865.1 Pseudonocardiaceae bacterium
CGAATTCCCGCTTTCTGACGGCTCGGGCAGCCGGACATACCGGCGGTCTTTCGTCGCGAAAGGCACGTAGGTCCCTCAAAAGGGACGTACGTGCCTTTCGCTCCCGACGAGCTACGAGCGGTCGAACTCCTGAGCGGCGAGTGCGCGCACGATGCCCGCGCGACCCTCGGACACCAGACGGCGCAGCGCCGGCGGGTGGTCACCGGCCAGCCACTGGTCCGCCGCGTCGACCGTGCTCTGGTGGACCGACCAGGCCGGGAAGAGACCGACGACCATGGACTGCGCACGCTCGCTCGACCGCCGGTCCCACACGGCCGCCACGTCGGAGAAGTAGCGCTCCACGTACGGCCGGAGCAGTTCCTTCTGGCTGGGGTGGGGGATGCCACCGATGATCGCTTCGCTCACCGCGTTCGGCAGCTCGTCGTCGTTCACCGCACGGTCCCAGGCCTCGTCCTTCGACTCCCTCGTCGGGCGCAGCGCGCGAGCCGTCTCGGCGCGGCGACGGCCGGTCGCCGTGGGGTCGCGCTCCTGCTCGGCGTTGATCTCCTCGAGGCCGGCCTTGCCGTGCGCGGTGAGCGCCTGCAGCAGCCGCCACCGCAGGTCCGTGTCGACGTCGAGGCCCGGCAGGGGGTTGGACCCGTCCAGCCAGCCGCGCAGCACGTCCAGCAGCTCGTCGTCGAGCACCGAGGCGGCGAGGGCGTTCACGAACGCCAGTTGGTGGTCCGAACCAGGCTCCGAGGACCTCGCCAACTCCAGCACCCTGCGGGTGAATCGCTGCCAGCCCTCGTCACGCCAGGACGAGTCGCTGTAGGACGACAGCGCGGTCTGCGCCTGCAGCAGCAGCCGCTGCACCACACCGACCTCGCTCTCGGAGTCGAGGCCGCCGAGCACCAGGTTGACGAAGTCGCGGGCCTTGAGCTCCGCCTCGCGCGTCATCTCCCACGCTGCCGACCAGCACAGCGTGCGGGGAAGCGGCTCGACGATGTCGGAGATGCGGTCGACCAGTGTCGCGAGTGAGTCGTTGTCCAGCCGCATCGTGCAGTAGGTCAGGTCGTCGTCGTTGACCAGCACCAGCTTTCCGCGCGGCACGCCGACGAGGTCGGGCACCTCGGTGCGCTCGCCGCTGACGTCGAGCTCCACGCGATGCGTGCGCACGAGCTTGCCGTTGTCGTTGTCGTCGTAGACGCCGATCGCCACGCGGTGCGTGCGGTACTCGCCCTTACCCGGCCGGGCCGGTCCCTGCAGCACCGCGAACTCGGTGAACCTGCCCTCGGCATCGGTGGAGAACTTGGGGCGCAGCACGTTCAGGCCGGTCGTCTCCAACCACTGCGCACTCCACCAGGACAGGTCCCGGCCGGAAGCCTCCTCCAGCGCGCCCAGCAGGTCGTTCAGCGTCGCGTTGCCCCAGGCGTGCTTGTCGAAGTACACGCGCAAGCCCGCGAGGAAGTTCTCCAGGCCCACGTAGGCGACGAGTTGCTTGAGCACACTCGCACCCTTGGCGTAGGTGATGCCGTCGAAGTTGACCTCGACCGCCTGCAGATCCGGGATGTCCGCGGCGACCGGGTGCGTCGAGGGCAACTGGTCCTGCCGGTACGCCCAGGACTTCTCGATGTTGGCGAACGTCGTCCAGGCGTGCTTGTACTCGGTGGCCTCGGACTGTGAGAGCACGCTGGCCCACGTCGCGAACGACTCGTTCAGCCACAGGTCGTCCCACCAGCGCATGGTCACCAGGTCGCCGAACCACATGTGCGCCATCTCGTGCAGCACGGTCTCGCAGCGCCGCTCGTAGAGGTAGCGGGTGACGCGGCTGCGGAAGACGTAGTCCTCGAGGAACGTCACGCAGCCCGCGTTCTCCATGGCGCCCGCGTTGAACTCCGGCACGAAGCACTGGTCGTACTTGCCGAACGGGTACGCAACGCCGAACGCGTGGTGGTAGAAGCCGAAGCCCTGCTTGGTCTCGGTGAACAACCGCTCGTGGTCCATGTGCTGCGCCAGCGAGGCGCGGCAGTAGATGCCGAGCGGAATGGTCACGTCACCGTCGGCGAACTCGTCACGCCACTCGGCGTAGGGGCCTGCCACCAGCGCGACCAGGTAGGTCGACATGGGCTTGGTGGTGGCGAACGTGACCTTGTTGCCGCCGCCGACACCGTCCTCAGTGGACTCGACGGCCGCGTTGGAGATGACCTTCCAGTCGCTCGGCGCGGTCACCACGAGGTCGTAGGTGGCCTTCAGGTCCGGCTGGTCGAAGCACGCGAACATGCGCTTGGCGTCGGCGGTCTCGAACTGCGAGTACAGGTAAACGCTGCCGTCGACGGGGTCGACGAATCGATGCAGGCCCTCGCCTGTGTTCATGTACCGGCAGTCCGCCTCGACCGTCAACTCGTTGACGCCGGCGAGGCCCGTGAGGGCGAGGCCGTCCTCCTCGCGGTAACCGGACACGTCCAGTTCGACACCGTTGAGCACGGCCCGGTGCACGGTCGCCGCCACGATGTCGATCCAGCTCGAAGCCCCGGCTTCGCGGCTGTGGAACACGACCGTCGTGGTGGACCGGAACACCTCCGACCCCGGCCTGCCGCCGCGGTCGGTGAGGTCGAGCTCGACCCTGTAGGACTCCACCTCCAGCAGCTCCGCGCGTTGCTGGGCCTGGTCGCGAGTGAGGTTGGGTGCCGCCACTGGTCACCTCGTCTGTCAGCGCTCACATCGATGCGCACTGACGTCGTCGGAATGGGATTCGCCGCGCGTGTGAACACGACAGTCGCATCCAATCACGGGTGACCGGGTGGTGGTGAACAGAACACGGCAGATCGGGAAGACCGGGAACATCGGCGTTGTTGACGTCACCGGGGCCACCGGATCGGTCGCCCCTCGTGACGTGACCTGGAGGGGCACAGATGGCTGATGAGCAGGCTGGCAACGGCAGGGCGAAGGTCGACTTCTACTTCGACCCCCTGTGCCCGTTCGCCTGGATCACCTCGCGGTGGATCCTCGAGGTGGAGAAGGTTCGCGACATCGACCTGAGCTTCCACGTGATGAGTCTGGCCGTGCTGAACGAGGGACGCGACCTGCCGGAGAACTACCGCGATCTGATGGAACGCGGCTGGGGCCCGGTGCGGGTGGCGATCGCCGCTGCGAAGCACCACGGCGAGCAGGTGCTGCCCGACCTCTACACCGCGATGGGCACGCGCATCCACAACGAGGGCAACAAGGACTTCGAAGAGGTCATCAAGCTCGCTCTCGAGGAGGTCGACCTGCCGGCCTCTCTCGCCGATGCGGCCACCTCGACCGAGTACGACGAGGAGCTCAGGGCCAGCCACCACCGCGGCATGGACCCGGTGGGCATGGACGTCGGCACGCCGACCATCCACGTCGACGGCGTCGCGTTCTTCGGCCCGGTGCTGACCCGCATCCCGAAGGGCGAGGAAGCGGGAAAGGTGTTCGACGGTGCTCGGCTGCTGGCCAGCTACCCGTACTTCTTCGAACTCAAGCGCACCCGCACGGGCGAGCTCGACTTCTCCTGACCCCGGTTCGACCCGATCCGAAGCTGAGGCCACCTTCGCAGCGATGAGCGTTGCGAAGGTGGCCTCAGTGCATGTGGAAGATGTGACAGGCTGAGTGCGCACGCAGCGTTGAGTGTCACATCGCATGGAGGACCCCATGGCGGCTCCCATCACCACCCACACCGGCCACGTCATCGACGGCCGGCGGCTCGAAGGCGACGGGGAACGCATCACCGTCGTCAACCCGGCCACCGAGCAGGTGCTCACCTCGATCCCCGCGGGTGCGAAGGACGACGTCGACGCGGCCGTGGCCGCGGCGGTGCGGGCGTTCCCGGCCTGGTCCGCCACGTCGCAGGACGAGCGGGTGAAGGTGGTGCGCCGGATCGCCGAGGGCCTCGCCGGGCGCACCGACGAGCTCGCCGCGACGATGACCGCCGAGATGGGCACGCCGATCACGTTCGCCACCAAGGTGCAGGTCCCCAGCCCGGTCGGCATCGCGAACGGGGTCGCGGACGCGATCGAGGCGGGCTACTTCGACGGCGAGGAGATCGGCAACTCGCTGGTGCTGCGCGAGCCGATCGGCGTCGTCGCCGCCATCACCCCGTGGAACTTCCCCCTGCAGCAGATGGTCGCCAAGATCGTCCCCGCGCTCGCCGCCGGCAACACCGTCGTGCTCAAGCCCAGCGAGCTGGCGCCGCTGACCGCGGGGCTGCTCGCCGAGGTCGTCGAGGCCGCCGGGGTGCCGGCCGGTGCGTTCAACCTGGTCCACGGCACCGGCCCGGTGGTCGGCGAGGCACTCGCTTCTCACCCGGATGTCGACATGGTGTCGTTCACCGGATCCACCAGGGCCGGTCGCCGGGTCTCCGCGCTCGCGTCCGAGACGGTCAAGCGCGTGGCGCTGGAACTGGGCGGCAAGTCGGCGAACGTGGTGCTGGACGACGCCGACCTCGGCAAGGCCGTGAAGATCGGTGTCGCGAACGCGTTCATGAACAACGGCCAGGCGTGCAGTGCCTGGACTCGGCTTCTCGTGCCCGCCGACCGGCACGACGAGGCCGTCGAGCTGGCCGCTGCCGCCGCGGCGAAGTACCGCTGCGCCGACCCCGCCGAGCCGACCACGCGGATCGGCCCGGCGGTGTCCGCCCAGCAGCGCGACCGCGTCGTCGGCTACATCCGCAAGGGCGTCGAGGAGGGCGCCCGGCTCGCCATCGGCGGCCCCGAGGCGCCTGAGAGCGTCGAGCGCGGCTTCTACGTGCAGCCGACCGTGTTCGGTGGCGTGCGCCCGGAGATGACCATCGCCCAGGAGGAGATCTTCGGGCCGGTGCTGTCGGTCGTGCCGTACACCGACGAGGACGACGCCGTGCGCATCGCCAATTCCACGATCTACGGCCTGGCGGCCGGTGTGTTCTCGGCCGACCCCGACCGTGCCCTCGCGGTCGCCAAGCGTCTGCGTGCAGGTCAGGTCGACATCAACGGCGGGATGTTCAACACCAGCGCTCCGTTCGGGGGCTACCGGCAGTCGGGCAACGGCCGTGAGTTCGGCAAATTCGGTCTCGACGAGTTCTGCGAGATCAAATCCGTCCAGCGCTGACGCGGGAGAACGCGGCGCGGGTGAAGTCACCGGGGTAGGGAGATCGGGCCAGGGCGTCATCGACGCCCATGGCACCGGAAGCCACGGCGCGGCACAGATCGGCGATCGTCGCGAGCTCGGTCCGCTGTCCGCGCACGAAATCCCGGTCGACGGGATCGCCGTGGCCCGGCACGACGATCGGGGCGTCCATCGCCAGGATTCCGTCGAGCACGGACGGCCAACCCAGCGGATCCGCGTCACCGAACTGCGGTGGTGCACCGTGCTCGACCAGATCGCCGGCGAAGACGACCCCGACGTTCGGCACGTGCACAACGAGGTCGTGGTCGGAGTGCGCAGGCCCGAAGTGGACGAGCTCCACGTGGCGGCCACCGACGGTCAGGTCGGCCCGGTCGCCGACGAGCTGGTTCGGCAGCACGATGCGCACGGCGTCGATGCGTTCCGCGATCTCCGCCTTGCCCTGTTCGCGGTAGCGCCGGGCCCACTTCTCCTTCTGCCGATGACCGAAGGCCTCGAGATCGACCCAGCACCCGTTGTGCGCCCACACCTCACACGGGCCGAACGCCTCCGTGCCGAAGCTGTGGTCGAAGTGGGAGTGCGTGAGCACCACGCGCCACGGATGCGGCGTCACCTCGCGGACCGCCGCGGCCAGTTCGGCGCCCTGACCGGCATCCCCACCGGTGTCGATGACCAGGCATTCGTCCGTCCCGACAACAAGACCCAGCGACAGGTCGAGTTCGGCGTACCGGCGCACCAGCACCCCGTCGGCGACCTCGACCCAGCGACCCATCAGACCTCGACCTCCTCACCCGCCGCGCGTGCCGTCCACTCCCGCGATCACGTCCGCAGCACCCCGTCCACGAGCACCGGCACCACGCCGCTCACCCCGATCCGGAGTGCGAGGTCGATGTCGCTTCCGTCGCCTGCCGCGATCAGCTCGCGCCCTGACACGCACTCGGTCAGCACTCTGGCGATGTCGGCGTTGCGGTATGCGTCCGCTGCCAGCCGCGCCTCCGGTGACGCCTCCAGAAGCGTCACCAACTCCGCCGCGACCGCACCTGCGCTCAGTAGATCTTCCACACTCGGGCGCAACGGGCCCGTGTGACCTTCACCCCAGCGCTCTCCGGCCGGGACCAGCCCGATCGGGCCACCGCCGGCGCGAGCGAGCGCCGCCTTCGCGACAGCCGCGGCGTTGCGCAGGCATCCGGCGAGCACCGTCGCGCCGGTACCGCTCGCCAGGTCGCACAGCGTCGCGCCGTTCGGAGAAGTGATCTCCACCAGCGTGCCTTCGGGCACGTCCACCAGCGACGACGGCCTCGGTGTCGACGAGTGCGCGGTCCAGCGGACCGGCCGGACCGGCCCACCCCTGGCCACCACCAGGTCGACCGACGTCGTGAACGACAGCACGTCCACGACCACGAGCACGGCGCACTGCCCGCCGAGAGCGCTCACGCCCTCCCCGCCCCATTCCAGCCGCAGCTGGTACCCCTCCTGGCTGAACACCTCTTGAAGCCTGGCAGACTCGCGACGTGCGCGTTTACCTGGGATCCGACCACGCCGGCTTCGAACTGAAGGGCCACTTGGTCAAGCACTTGGCCGAGCAGGGCCACGAGGTGATCGACGTCGGCCCAGCCGTCTACGACCCCGAGGACGACTATCCGGCCTTCTGCATCGCGACCGCCCTGCGTGTGGTGGCCGACGCGGGAAGCCTCGGCATCGTCATCGGAGGCTCCGGCAACGGCGAGCAGATCGCCGCCAACAAGGTGCCCGGCGCTCGCGCCGCACTCACCTGGAGCGTGGAGATCGCCCAGCTCTCCCGCCAGCACAACGACGCCCTGGTGGCGGGTATCGGCGCCCGCATGCACACCACCGAGGAGGCCACCGCGATCGTGGAGGCGTTCCTCGCGACGCCGTTCTCCAACGAGCCGCGCCACGCACGCCGCATCGCGATCCTCACCGAGTACGAGCGCACCCACGAGCCTCCGGCACTGCCCGGCGCCTGATCCATGCCTGAAGGACACACCCTTCACCGGCTTGCCCGGCTGCACCAGCAGCGTTTCGCGGGCTCGCC